>NZ_CEZFMW010000004.1:58729-65610 GCF_982993085.1 Thalassobacter sp.
CTACAAAGAAATTACAAACCGGGCTCCACCCAGTTCAGATGTAGAAACACTAATTTCTCCGCGATGAGCCTCAACAATCTGTTTAACTAGTGACAACCCTAGGCCTGACGCATTTGCCTGCACTGCATTTCCCCTGCGTGCAGTGTAGAAACGTTCAAAGATAAGCTCAGTAGCTGCTTCGGTAACCCCTGGACCAGTATCTTCAATTTCTAGCACCACGCCGTGACGCCACGTCTTTTTCAATGTGATCCGAATAGTTCCAACCGGGCGCGTGAATGAGGTTGCATTATCAAGTAGATTTACAATGATTTGGCCCCATCGGTCTTGCAGCCCAGTAATAGCTACCCTTCGCTGAATGTTGCGAGCAAACTTGAGACAAGGATATTCGTTAACATCTTCATAGTGGTCGAGTATTTCTCCAATTGTTTCAGAAAGATCAAAGCGTTCACGCTTCTTCGTAACTAGATCGTTGTCAACCACAGCAGCTTCAGAGATCTCCGTCACGAGCTTGCTCATCCGAACAGCCTGCGCCTTCATTTTTCTTATGACCTCAGTGTCTGGCGCAGCCTGACTTTCGCAGCTCTCGGCATAAGCGATAATACTTGCTATTGGGTTCTTCAGTTCGTGACTCACCTCAGCGGCAAACTGTTCTTTTTCATAAAAGAGGTCCGTCACCTGATTAGTGAGTTTGACCAGATTTCCATGGAGCTTACCTATTTCATCGCGGCGGCGACTTAGGCTATTGATCCGAAACCCCTGCAACTGGGTCGCGAGATCGTCTGGAGACAGTTTTTGATCCAACCGTCGTGATAATTTGCGAAGGGGAAAGGCGATCGACGTCGCTAGGGCAAGACCGAACAAGCAACTGATGATTGAGATGCCGCCTAGTAAGTTCAACCGAGCGGCATTCCTACCAAAGTATGCATTCTTGATTTGATATGTGTCTTGTACCTCAACTATCCCCACAGTCTCTTTTCCATCTCTTATTGGGGTAAGAACTCGCAGGGAGTATGAGCCCTGATCATCGTCCAAGACTTCAATTTGGCTTGTAAACCTTGCCCGCCTTGCAACAAGTGGTTCGGTGAGGACTTGGCCATCTACCACATATTTGTAGGCGTTGAACATGGTTGCCATGATTTGGTCGCTTAAGTTCACCTCGTCCTTCTGCGCGACGTTCAACTCATTTGGTAGCCCAGTCACAACAATGGGCGCCCGCCGGTTGACGGCGGAGCCATCAAAATACTTGAACCATTCGTCGAGTTCGCCTTCAGCCTCAAATCGATAGATTTTTATCCACTCAGAATTCGGAATAATTCGCCTTGAGAAGCGCTGGCTGATAACAACCATCTTCTCAAAGTCTGTGATCGTTTCATCTTGAATGACTGGCAAAGCGATCTGTGCATACAAGATGGACGCTAATGAAATTTGGTCCTTTTTGTACTTTATCGCGTTAGGAACAAAATCATCTGACGCCAATACAAACAGCCAAAGTACGGCATTAAACGTCAAGACAAGACCTAATATCTTTGCCAGAATACTGCGCATCTTTAGAGAACCAACTTATACCCTAAGCCATGCACCGTCTTGATCGGTTCTGCGCCTTGATCAACAGCTCTTATTTTGGACCTGATGTTTCTTACATGGCTGTCGATCGTTCTGTCGCTGACGTACACATTGCCTTCATAGCAAGCGTCCATCAGCTGAGCTCTTTTTTTAACTGATCCAGGCCTTTCTGCGAGCGAAATTAATATCATACACTCTGTCACAGTGAGGGGGATGGCTTGTTCCCGCCAACTCACTAAGTGACGCTCCCGGTCGATCGACAAGTCACCTGCTACGATGGGGCGTTGTGATACCTCCTCAGCTGGTGCGTACCGCCGAAGAACTGACTTGATCCGGAATATTAGAAGCTGTTTTGTGAACGGCTTCCCAACGTAATCATCTGCACCTACAGAAAACCCAATAAGTTGGTCGGCATCTTCATTCTTACTACTCAAGAAAATTGCAGGAATGGATGGATGTACGCCTCTCACTTTTTGGAGAAGATCTAACCCGTTCAGCTCAGGCATCTTGATGTCGAAAATCACAAGATCGACCGCTTGAGCCTCTAGATAAGCCAAAGCTTTCGCTGGACTAGAAAACGCACGCACCGAGAAGCCTTCCTCGAGGAGCATCTCCTCGAGTGGTGTTAAGATCTCCACTTCATCATCAACGATTACAATCTTAGGCATCTTGTCCTCACTTGAGACTTTCATGGAGGGTCATGCTCTATGGATCAATCAGTTTCCCCGCGCCTGCACGCATTCTGCACAAATCTCCTTTGAATCCACACAAGCTGCAAAACGTATCTGCATTTTTGGTCTGTAAGCCCACACATACAGGTTGATGTGACCTGTCGAGCAGATGAGCTGGCTCTCCCCGCGAGGAATTCTCCCGCCTCGCGGGGGTTAGAAAAGCCAGCAATGAACCAAAGAGAGGTCACCGTGATATCAACAAGCACGTTAATCGTTTCGCTAATTCTAAGCTTCGCACTGGCTTTGTGGGCACAAGCATGACTCGCAAAATTATTTGTTCGGTGCTGTGCGTGGCCTTTGCTCAGATCGCTTCGGCGCAAGATACATGGGTGTTATCAGACGACCGGACGCTTATTGTTGAAAACGTGGAAGATTCCAAAGGGTGGTTGGAGCTTACTACGTCCCAAAACTGTGAAGCTCTGGAGTTGCGGTTGTGGACAGAGTTTCCACATTCCAGCGTGCAAGGGGTAACAAGCGGTGACGCGATGGACCTGGTGTTCTTGTTGGCCGACAAGCAGATTGCATCTGAAGGTCGACTGTTGGAGCTCTTTCAAAGCGAAGCCGCAAACAGTGATCTCGTCTACATTAGATTGGGGTTCTGGGAGTGGGATGTGTCCGACTATCTGCCGCGCTTTACGGAGAAATCCGAGTTTTCTCTCCATGTTTCCAAAAATGGCGCCGTTACAAGCAGTACCTGGCCCGTGGCCAATCTTGGAGATGGTATTGAATTACTTAAACGGAGCTGTGATGCTCTGCACGAAGACACACTTCTGTGATGTTGTAGAATATCGATCGTGACAGTGTGTGCACACAATCAGCATTATTAATCAAAAAAACAAATGAGACCGACATTATGCGACACCTTATGCAAATAGCATCATTTTTAGTCTTGATGGCCTTTCCGTCGCTTCTTTTGGCTGAGCAGTCCGGCCGCCACGTCGCAATTGAAACCATTGTGGTGAGTGACAACACAACGGTGCCGGCTGGTGCTGAAGTGAACTTCTTGGGTGTCATCGACGTCAGTTTGAACACAGCACCAAGCGGCAAGCTCGCGACGTTTACTTACGGTGGTCAGGTGTACAACGCTGATGCCTCGTTGTTTTACGCTCAAAGTAGCGACCCAAACGTGACGACATATCCTGCACGGACTTTTGATAGCGGTGCTTCCGCATCAATGTGCTCAACATTTGTGCAACGGGTACACGGTGAAATTCTAGACTTCGCCGGTGACGGATATCAAAAATACTTTGAACTCACGTCTGCTGGCCAGGTTGTTGATGCTTACGCGGTTACGAGCCCGACTGACATCTTTTCAAGACGAGAAGAACGTCGAGAGTTTTGTATAACTGGTCTCAATCATTCGACCCTCTATCAGCTGCGTCTCTTGCCCGACCTTGCACTGTCGCGGACAAGCTACGAGGTCGTTCTCAGCACTCCCATTACTATGGCGTTCAAGACACCGGGGCGAACTCCAAGCATCAAGCTGGACTCATCGAAATCAATCCTGACTGACCCTACCAGTGCGTTCATACCAATCGAGTATATCAACGTAACTGAGCTGGAAGTTACGCTGCACAAAGTCGACTTGGCATCGCTGCCTGCTTACGGCGACGTCTTTGCACTCCTAAATGGCGCCGAAATCGATCAGCTCGGAAATTTCTGGGCAGATGAGGTTGTTCAAAAAACGGTGCAGCTTGAAGCCCCGATCGATCAAACACAGAACCTCAACTTAAACTTCAGCGACTTGTTGCAACAAGACACTACAGGGCTGTTTGTTGCTACCTTCACATCGCCGCAGATCGACGCTAGCCGCTATAAAAAGCGGCCAACTCAATGGTTCTCGATCTCAAATATAGCGATGCAGTTTTACAAAGGGCTCAATCAGTCTGACATTTTTCTTACAAGCTTTAGCGATGCCACTCCAGTCGCCGATGCGGATGTGAGGGTTGTTGCGGCCAATAATCGTACCTTGTTTGAGGGCCGATCGGATGAAGCTGGCCGTGTCGCAATTCCAAATAACTTTCTGAACGGCAGTGATGGCTTTGCACCAAAATTCATCCTGGTTTCGGGTGCCTCGCATGGCACAAGTATCATTCAAGTTGACAGCACGGATCAAAAGCCTCGCTTTCTTGATGGTGGCGAAGTCAAACGGGGTCAGACGGATGTTTACCTAACCTCAGATAGAGGCATCTATCGGCCCGGAGAAGCCATTGAGCTGGTGGGAGTCGCGCGGCGACTGGACCTAACTCCAGTGCCAGCAGAAGAACTCATCTTAAAACTTGTTAACCGCCAGGATAACCAAGTTTATTCACTGGATGTATCGAGTAATGATGTTGGGGCCTTTTCTGCTCAGATCCCGCTCAAATCAACTACTCCACTGGGACGCTACTCCATCCAGGTGACAACGGTTGATGGGGTACTCCTCGCAGAACACGCCGTAACCATCAGCGATTTTGTACCCCTAACAATTGAAGCTCGCCTCGAGATTAAAGAAGATCATTGGCCGGTCGGAGCTGAACAAGATATCTCTTTGACAGGTTCTTACTACTCTGGCGGGGTGGCGTCTGGTTTATCTGCGGAGATCACAACATCCTTGCAAGAAGTCAGTTCTCACGATGACGGGCGTCTGTCGGGTTTTATTTTCGGCAATAAAAATAACTCGCTGACGAGCGAAGTGGATAGCTTCACCGGAGCGCTGGATGACGACGGTGAGTTCACGACCTCGCTGCTTGCCGAATATCAATTTGAAAAGGATCGGCTTTATGATGTCGTAGTTGAGGGAACGGTGTACGATGTCGGCGGCCGGGCAAATACGGTGAAGAAGCGTGTCAGCCTTGACACCCAGCCAAGCTATGTTGGCGTACGGCCCGATTTTGGCGACTATGCAAGTCGAGACTTTCCGCCGTCGTTTACTATCGCCTCTATAGATCGTCAGGGCACGTCAGTTGCTCTCGAGGGGGTCTCATACACGGTCAACAAGGTTAATTATCGCTATAACTGGTACTATGATCGCGGATGGCGCTGGAATGCCGTACGCGTTTCAAACGCCGCTGTGGAAGCAGGTGAGGTGACGAGCGACACGCTAACACTGCGAACGCCACTTGGTTGGGGACGTCATGAGATTATCGTCAAAAACAGTCATGGATTTGAAACTTCGTATGAATTCTACGTTGGTTGGGGCGGTGATACGAAACCTGCGAGTGAGCCCGAACAGTTAAGCTTCTCGTTCGATGGCGCCTTCTTGCGTGGCACAGCTCCATTCAGTGGCGTGCTTTCGATCATGGTTGCTAATGAAGACATCCAAAAGGTGGTGCGGACAGAGGTGAAGCAAGGCGAGTTTGAACTTCCTTTTGTTCTTGCTGAGGAAACAGAGCCAGGGATCCACCTTCTTGCATCCCTTATTCGACCGATTGAGACAGGCTCTGAACACCTGCCGCAAATCGCTCTGGGAAAAACTTGGGTTTCTACAGTCAAGGCAAACCGTACAATTGAAGTTGCAGTAAGTGCTCCAACAAAAACTGACAGCCAGACACCTCTAGACGTTACCATCAGCACCAATGCGTTGAGCGGTAGCGCGATGATCTTTGTGGTAGATGAAGGCATCCACGCGATATCTGGGTACAGAAATGATGATATTACAGAGCACTTCTTGAGTGAGCGCGCCCTAAATTATGGTATCTTCACAAATTTTGGGAAATTGGTCTCTCAAGACGAAACCTTGCGGTCGATACGTGTAGGCGGCGATGGCGATATGCTGTCCGCGGCCGCTCAAGCGCCCAAATCTGAATTTTTTAAAACGTTTGTCGAGGCCAGTCCTCTCCTCAGCATTATTGATGGCAAAGCTAGTTTTAGCTTCGAGCAAACAAACGAATGGGAAGGCCGCCTCCGCGTGGTTGTGGTTGCCGTCGACAAGACTGGGTTTGGTTTTTCCGAAACCGAAATTACTGTTCAAGATCCTGTCAGCATAGATGTCTCGGTGCCAAGATTTGTCGCTCCAAACGACAGAGTGAACGCCAAAATGAACGTTAGATGGAACGAGTTTAGCGGTCCAGTAGAGCTACGAACCACGATTGGCGCATCAACGACTATTCAGAATATTGAGGCACCCACCTCAAATGAATACGCGATGGATTTGCCGATCAAATCCCCGGCAGTCGGTACTCTTCCGGTGCATGTTGAAGTCACAGCTGGTGAGCGCGTTTACAGGCGCACTTATGAAATTGTTGCACGCAACGCGTCCTACCCAATCACGGAAATTCAATCTGTGGAGTTGCAAAAACGAAACTGGCTCGGGTTCGGCGGGTCACTAGTCGAACCCTACAATGCAGATCTTGTAGAGCTTGACGCGCCGGGTAGTGCGTACAGCGCGAGTTTGACCAATATCGCCGGCATCAACTTGATCCAGGCAGTATCGGAGCTCAATAGATACCCGTACGGCTGCGTTGAGCAGGTCTCATCTAAAGCCCGTGGCTTACTTGCTTTGACCGAAGTTCGGGGACTGAGCGAAGAAACCGCGAAGAAGATCCAGCTAGGTATTGATAACTTGCTGGCGAAGCAAAAAATCTCCGGAGCCTTTGGCTATTGGAG
>NZ_CEZFMW010000005.1:0-63347 GCF_982993085.1 Thalassobacter sp.
GAAGATGCATGGGCTGGGCAATGACTTCGTCGTGATCGATGAACGCGCCACTGGTTCGGTGGTCGACGCAGCCATTGCGCGCGCGATCGGTGATCGGCATCGCGGGGTTGGTTTCGATCAGCTCGCGGTCATCAGGCACTCCGCTCAGGCGGATGTTGAGTTGGTGTTTTGGAATGCCGATGGCTCAACCGCTGGGGCCTGTGGAAATGCCACGCGCTGCATCGCGGCCTACGAAATGTGCCAAACGGGCACGGGCACGCTGACATTGCGCACCGAACGCGGCGTCCTGTTCGCACGCGATCTTGGGGATGGGATCACTTCGGTTAACATGGGCCCTCCGCTGCTTGACTGGCGGGACGTGCCGCTGGCCTACGAAATGGACACGTTAGAATTGCCCATCGCGGGCGCACCCACGGCGACTGGCATGGGCAATCCGCATTGCACGTTTTTCGTTGAGGATGCCGAGGCAGTTGACCTTGCGGCCTTTGGCGCGGCCCACGAACATCACTCTTTGTTCCCTGAGCGTACAAATGTTCAAGTCGCACACCTTATCGCGCCAAATCACCTTCGGATGCGCGTGTGGGAGCGTGGGGTGGGAATCACTTTGGCGTCTGGCTCTAGTTCTTGCGCGACGGCTGTCGCGGCTGCGCGGCGGGGCCTGACTGGGCGTCACGTGCGTGTCACGTTGGATGGCGGGGATATCGTGATCGATTGGCGCGACGATGGCGTCTGGATGTCCGGGGCCACGGCCCATGTGTTCAACGGGGTTTGGTTATGAACGCCCCTGTGTTTTCCAATCATGGCTGCCGTCTAAACGCCTATGAAACCGAGGCGATGAGGGAGTTGGCGACGCAAGCGGGCCTAAAGGACGCCGTGATCGTTAACACCTGCGCCGTCACCGCCGAAGCTGTGCGCAAGGCTCGCCAAGATATCCGCAAGCTGCGCCGTACACACCCCGACGCCAAGATCATCGTCACTGGATGCGCTGCCCAAACAGCCCCCGAAAGCTTTGCGGCCATGGAAGAGGTCGACCACGTTGTCGGCAATACGGAAAAAATGCAGCCTCAAACATGGGCCGCCTTTGGAATCGGCACGACCGAACAGGTGCAGGTCGATGATATCATGTCCGTCACTGAGACGGCGGGCCACCTGATCGACGGCTTTGGCACGCGGTCCCGCGCCTACGTGCAGGTCCAAAACGGGTGCGATCACCGCTGCACGTTCTGCATCATTCCCTACGGTCGCGGTAATTCCCGCTCGGTGCCTGCGGGCGTTGTGGTCGAACAGATCAAACGGCTGGTAGGGCGCGGCTATAATGAGGTCGTTTTGACCGGCGTTGACCTAACCTCATGGGGCGCGGATCTGCCCAGCACGCCGAAACTTGGCGACCTGGTTATGCGTATCCTCAAGCTGGTGCCAGACCTGCCTCGCTTGCGCATCAGCTCGATCGATTCGATTGAGGTGGATGAAAACCTGATGCAGGCCATTGCTACCGAGTCGCGTCTGATGCCGCATCTGCACCTCAGCCTGCAACACGGCGCAGACCTGATCCTAAAGCGGATGAAGCGCCGCCACCTGCGCGACGATGCAATCCAATTCTGCCAAGAAGCGCGCCGCCTGCGCCCCGGCATGACCTTTGGCGCCGATATCATTGCGGGCTTTCCGACTGAGACCGAGGCCCACTTTGCCGATAGTCTTAAGCTGGTTGAAGAGTGTGATCTGACGTGGCTCCACGTCTTTCCCTATTCCGCGCGTGAGGGCACGCCAGCCGCCAAAATGCCTGCTGTCGATGGACGCATCATCAAGGATCGCGCCGCTCGGCTGCGCGCCGCTGGTGACGCGCAGGTCCAGAAACATCTTGCGCAATGGGTGGGCACCACGCAGCCTGTCCTGATGGAAAATACTCGCATGGGCCGCACGCCCCACTTTGCCGAAGTAACGTTTGATGCCGACCACCCCGAGGGACAGATCGTGCAGGCGCGGGTCACGGGTGCAGATGGTGCGCAGCTTCGCGGGCAGGGCTGCTAGCGTTGCATCCGAATCCCGCCTTTCGCAAAACCCCTGAAGCGCGCAATCGGGATTACGCGCGGGAACGGGGATTTGGTGTTCTCAGCCTCAATGCTGCTGACAGTGCCGCCAACGGGCCACTGATCTCTCATGTTCCGTTCCTACTGAACGCACAGGGCGATAGTCTTGATCTACACCTCGTCCGCTCCAACCCGATCCTGCGGCGGCTTAAGGATGGCGCGCAGCCAGCGGTGATCGCGGTATCCGGTCCCGATGGATATATTTCACCCGATTGGTACGAAGTTCCCGATCAGGTGCCGACATGGAACTACGTGGCCGTGCACCTGCGCGGCACGCTTGGTGTACTTCCGCAAACGGACATGCACGAAATGCTAGACCGTGAATCCGCGCATTTCGAAGCACTCCTGCCGCACAAGACGCCTTGGACGACCGATAAAATGACGCCCGAGGTGCTGGAAAGCATGATGCGTCAGATCGTGCCCTGCCGCATGACCGTCACCGCGACCGAAGGCACATGGAAGTTGAACCAGAATAAATCTGACGATGTTCGCCTGCGCGCTGCTGATCAAATGGAGGCTTTTGGCACCGGCCAAGAGGTCCGGCTTTTGGCGGCCCTTATGCGCGGCCCCTTTTCTCCATAGGGACACCGCGCTAGCTTTACCCAGAATAGGATATCCCAGGGAGGGGTCATGAAACTTTTGGCGTCTGATGCATCGCCTTACGCGCGCAAAGTCCGCGTATTGCTATTGGAAACCGAACAAAGCGACGTGGAGGTCGTGGACACCAAAACCAACCCCATGGCCAATGTCCCCGAACTGTCCGCGGCCAACCCTGTGGGCAAAATTCCAGCGCTTTTACGTGATGAAGGCCCTGCGCTGTATGATAGCCGCGTAATCAGCCGCTTCCTGAACGCCCGCGCCGATGCCGCGTTGTACCCCGATGCCCGCTTGTGGGAGACTTTGACCCTAGAGGCCACAGGCGACGCGATCATGGATGCCGCGATAGGTATCGTTTATGAACAAAGGCTCCGCCCCGAGGAATTGCATTGGCCCACGTGGTTCGATGCGCAATGGGGTAAAGTTGAGCGCGCGCTTGATGCGCTGGGCGCCCGCTGGATGAGCCACCTGCACGGTCCCGTTGATGCCGGTCACATCGCCGTTGGCTGCGCGCTGGGCTATCTCGACCTGCGCCACGCAGACCGGAACTGGCGCGCTGGGCGTGACGTGCTGGCCGCGTGGGAAAAGGATTTTGCCGCGCGCCCCGCCATGCTGCAAACCAAACCAGCATGAAGGACCAGCCGCACATGCGCGTCGAAGAAACCCACGATATCGCCGCTTGTCAGGCCATCCGCCGTGCCGTGTTCATCGAGGAACAGGGCGTCAGCGAGGCTGAGGAAATGGACGGCCTTGATGACGATTGCCACCACTACTTGTTGTGGGATGGAGAGGTCGCGATCGCCACGCTGCGGGTCAAGCCGATGGATGAAACGGCTAAAATTCAACGCGTTGCCGTTCTCAAGGCGCATCGGGGCAAGGGGGCAGGCGCGCTTTTGATGCAAACCGTCGTGCGTGAACTGCCCCAAGACGGATTTTCCAAGGCGGTCTTGGGCAGCCAAGTCACCGCGATCCCGTTTTACGCCAAGTTAGGGTTCACGGTTTATGGCCCCGTCTATGATGACGCCGGGATCGATCACCGAGAGATGGAAATGACGCTCGCACCCCCCGTTTGGGATTAAGTTATGACCGCTCCGCGACAATCGGGCGCACCTGCGCGCGTTTGTCCGCTGGGCACTGCTCGCTAGGTCCTGCTAGAAGGCACCAAATTTGGGCGCAAAGGGATTCCCGCGCGCCCTGTTTCGTTTGAACCGCTGGGGCGCGCGAGGCGTCCGGTACACAACACGGGAGATACCTACGTGTCACACGCAGACGATCAGACCGACACTCGTCGGGATTTTCTCTACTACGCCACCGCTGGTGTGGGGGCTGTCACGGTCGGCGCCGGGGTTTGGCCCCTCGTTAACCAGATGAACCCCTCCGCGGACGTACAGGCCCTGTCCTCCATTGAAGTGGACGTTTCGGGCGTTGTTGAAGGAACGCAGATTAGCGTTCTGTTCTTGGGCAAGCCCGTGTTCATTCGCCGCCGCACAGCCGAAGAAATTGAAGCTGCGCGCACCGTTGAGCTGGGCGACCTGCTCGATGGCGAAGCTCGGAACCGCAATATCAGCGGCGCTGACGCTGCTGATGAAAACCGCGCGTTGGACGAAACCGGCGAATGGCTCGTGATGATCGGGGTGTGTACGCACCTTGGTTGTGTGCCAATCGGTGACGGTGCTGGTGACTACGGTGGGTGGTTCTGCCCCTGCCACGGTTCGCACTACGACACCTCAGGTCGGATTCGCCGTGGCCCGGCGCCCGAAAACCTGCCCATCCCCGTTGCGTCTTTCGTCAACGAAACAACAATTAAACTCGGTTAATCAGGGAGAAATACGACCATGTCCGGAATTCCCCACGACCACTACGAACCAACAACCGGCGGTGAAAAGTGGCTGCACAAGCGGCTGCCAATCGTAGGTTTGTTGTACGATACATTGATGCTGCCCACCCCCAAGAACCTCAACTGGATGTGGATCTGGGGCATCGTGCTGACGTTTACGCTAGCGCTGCAGATCATCACCGGTATCGTTCTGGTGATGCACTACACGCCCCACGTGGACTTCGCGTTCGCCTCCGTTGAGCACATCATGCGCAACGTGAACGGCGGTTGGGCTCTGCGGTATCTGCACATGAACGGCGCGTCGCTGTTCTTTGTTGCGGTCTACCTGCACATCTTCCGCGGCCTCTACTACGGCTCGTACAAAGCACCCCGCGAAGTCACATGGATCATCGGTATGCTGATCTACTTGTTGATGATGGGTACTGCGTTCATGGGCTACGTGCTGCCATGGGGTCAGATGTCCTTCTGGGGCGCGACCGTGATCACTGGCCTGTTTGGCGCTATCCCGTTCATCGGTGAAGGCCTGCAAACATGGCTGCTGGGCGGACCCGCCGTGGACAACGCCACACTGAACCGCTTCTTCTCACTGCACTATTTGCTGCCCTTCGTGATTGCCGGTCTCGTGATCGTGCACATCTGGGCCTTCCACACCACGGGCAACAACAACCCAACCGGTGTCGAAGTTCGCCGCACGTCGAAAGCAGAAGCCGAGAAAGACACACTGCCGTTCTGGCCCTACTTCGTGATCAAGGACCTGTTTGCACTGGCTCTGATCCTCGCTGTGTTCTTCGCCATCGTGGGCTTCATGCCCAACTACCTTGGCCACCCCGATAACTACATCGAGGCCAACGCCTTGGCGACGCCCGCACACATCGTGCCCGAATGGTACTTCTTGCCGTTCTACGCGATCCTGCGTGCATTTGATGACACCGTCTGGCTCGTGCAACTTGTGGGCTTCCTCACAGGTGGCATCGTCGACGCGAAGTTCTTTGGTGTGGTTGCGATGTTCGGCGCGATTGTTGTGATGGCGCTTGTGCCATGGCTCGACACGTCCAACGTCCGTTCCGGCCGCTACCGCCCAATGTTCAAGTGGTGGTTCTGGATCTTCGTGGTGAACTTCGTGGTTCTGACTTGGGTTGGCGCAATGCCCGCCGAAGGCATCTACCCGGTCATCGCTCTGATTGGTGCAACATACTGGTTCGCCTACTTCCTCGTGATCCTGCCCCTTCTGGGCGTCCTCGAGAAGCCAGACGTTCAGCCTGCAACGATCGAAGATGACTTTAACGCCAAATTCAAGTCCTCGGATGGCAAAGACGGCGCACCTGCCGCCTCGCCAGCCGAATAAGACAGGGGACTCTGACACATGTTCAAGAAACTTGCGATCACCGCAGCAGCACTTACGGCCTTGGCAGGAACTCCTGCCATCGCCGCTGGCGGCGCTGGTTATGTGACCGACTATGCCTTCTCCTTCGAAGGCCCATTCGGCAAATTTGACCAGAACCAACTGCAACGCGGCCTCAAGGTCTACACCGAGATCTGCGCCTCCTGCCACGGCCTACAGTACGTGCCCTTCCGCACCCTGTCGGACGAAGGCGGCGTCGGTCTCCCCGAAGACCAGATGAAAGCCTACACATCCAACTTCGAAGTCTGGGATTCGTCCCTGAACGACGGCGAAGGCGACTACCGTCAGGCGGTTCCGTCCGACAACTTCCCCGCCGTGAACGGCGTTGGCGCACCGGACCTGTCCCTGATGGCAAAGGCGCGCGCTGGTTTCCACGGCCCCTATGGCCTTGGCACAAACCAGTTGTTCAAAGGCATGGGCGGCGCGGAATACATCGCATCCCTGCTGGCGGGCTACACCGGTGAAGAAAAAGAAGAAGCTGGCACCGTTTTGTACGAAAACAAAGCGTTCCCCGGCGGCTGGATTTCCATGGCGCCCCCACTTTGGGGCGACGATCTTGAGTTTGACGATGGTGCGGCAACGGACCTGGAATCGATCGCTCAGGACGTCTCGGCCTTCTTGATGTGGACCGCTGAGCCCAAGATGATGGCACGTCAACAGATGGGTCTGACCTCTGTTCTGTTGCTGTCTCTGCTGACGGTTCTGCTTTACCTCACCAACAAACGCCTCTGGGCGCCGGTGAAGAAGAAAGCCAAAGCTTCCGGCCAACCCGCTGAATAAGCGCGTTAGTCATGATTGAAAAAGGGCGCGGGCTGGTCTCGCGCCCTTTTTTCATGTTGAGGGCCTGCCTGCTGCCCGCTAGACCAATGCTCGCAAAGGAGCACTGCCCATGTCGATGAATTCTTTCGGACATCTCTTCCGCGTCACCACTTGGGGCGAAAGCCACGGGCCCGCATTGGGGGCCACGGTTGATGGCTGTCCCCCCGGTATCGCGGTGGATGAAGCGTTCCTTCAGCAGTGGCTGGACAAGCGTAAGCCCGGTCAGAATAAGAACACCACACAACGCAAAGAACCCGATGCCGTGCGCATCCTGTCGGGCATGTTTGAGGGCCGCACCACAGGCACTCCGATTCAGCTGATGATCGAAAACACCGATCAACGCTCCAAGGATTACGGCGACATCGTCGAGAAATTTCGCCCCGGCCATGCGGACATCACCTATTGGCAGAAATACGGTATCCGTGATTATCGTGGCGGTGGTCGGTCCAGCGCGCGCGAAACGGCCGCTAGGGTTGCGGCGGGCGGTATTGCCCGTGCCGCACTGGCGCAGATGGTGCCGGAACTTCAGATCACCGGTTATATGGTCCAGATGGGTGCGCTTGGGATTGATCGCGCACAGTTCGATTGGGATGAAATTGGGCGCAACGATTTTTGGTGCCCGGACCCACAGGCCGCCAGCGCGTTTGAGGCGCACTTGGATTGGCTCCGCAAGGATGATCATAATTCCGTCGGTGCCGTGATCGAGGTAACCGCCCGTGGGATTCCCGCAGGTCTTGGCGCACCGATTTATGGCAAGCTGGATACCGATCTGGCCGCTGCGATGATGTCGATCAATGCTGTCAAAGGTGTGGAAATCGGTGAAGGCATGGCCGCAGCTGCGCTTACGGGACGCGACAACGCGGATGAGATTTTCATGGGCCCTAACGGTCCGGAATATAGCTCAAACCACGCGGGCGGTATTTTGGGCGGGATCAGCACGGGCCAAGACGTCGTTGTACGGTTTGCGGTCAAGCCAACGTCGAGCATCCTGTCGGAACGGCGTACCATCACCAAGTCCGGCGAAGAGACTACGATCATCACCAAAGGTCGCCACGATCCTTGCGTCGGCATTCGCGCCGTCCCCGTAGGAGAGGCGATGATGGCCTGCGTTCTGTTGGATCATATCCTGCTGCACCGTGGGCAAGTTGGTGAAAACCAAGGCGCGATTGGCTAGCCGCTAGGCGCGCATTCGGCTGACCTGAACAGCCAGAATGCCGCCTGCGATGACAATAACGCCCACTGCGTCCGCAACGCCCAAACGCTCGCCCAACAATAGGGCGGCGACGACCACTCCGAAGAACGGATTGAGAAAGTGGAACGTCGCGGCAGGTGTCGCGCCGATACGCTCGACCAATGTGAACCAAACCCACGTTGCCGCCAGCCCGGGCACCAGCGTGGTGTAGGCCAGCGCACTGATCAACCGGGGCGACCATGTGACGTCCCATGTCTCAAGTGCAAAACCAATCGGCGCCAGAACGGCTGAGCCGACCAGCATTTGTAGCCCCACCACCATCATCAGATTGCCGCCCCCCGACACGCCGCGCATCGCCAAGGTTGCCGCTGTCAACGCCACGACCCCGATCAGGCAAAAAGCCACGCCCCAGATATCGGCGCCGCCCTGCAATCGGGTTCCCATGATCAACGCGACACCCACTGTGCCTGCAATCAATCCGGCCACGCCCAATGCGCGGGTACGTTCCCCAAATAAGACCCAAATGCAGACAGCCACCAGCAGGGGCATCACGCTTGCGATAATCGCCGCAAGTGACGCTTCGATCCACTGCATCGCAACAAAGTTCAGCCCCAGGTACAGCGCGTTTTGGCAAACGCCAAACACCACAACCGCGGACCATTGCCCCCGGGTGAGCCGCACGGTCTGACCCATGGCAAACGCCAACGCTACACCAATCCCGCCAGAGATCAAAAACCGCAGCGCCAGCGACAAAATCGGTGGTGCTTCGGCCACGATGATCCGAGCCGATGTAAAGGCCGAAGACCACATAAGGGCAAAGGCCAGCCCCAGAAAAAGTGCGCGAATATCCATGGGCTTCCTATCACACGGCTGTCGTCAAAGAAAAAGGGCCGCCCGAAGACGACCCTTAAAATCTACGCTCGAAAAGCGCTTAGCCGTTCACGCTGTCTTTCAGCGCTTTGGCGATGGTCATTTTCACGACCTTGTCAGCGTCTTTCTTGAACTGCTCACCGGTGGCGGGGTTGCGCACCATACGCTCGGGGCGCTCACGGCAGGCAATTTTGCCGATGCCGGGCAGTGTCACGGCGCCACCGCCGGAAACTTCGGACGTGATCAGTTCGCAGATTGCGTCCAGTGCGGCGCCTGCTGACTTTTTGTCCGTATCCATCTTTTCTGCCAATGCGGCCACAAGCTGGGTCTTTGTCATTGGTTTAGTTGCCATGTCGATCTCCTCAAAGCTTTAACCCTGGCGGTTGTTTCATATAATTCTAGCCGAATGATGTGGGGACACACAACAAGTTGTGTGCCCTGACCCCCAGTTTTCTACGTTATTTTGCCCTTTTAGAGGAAAGCGGTCTCTTCAAAGCTGCGTAATTTGCGCGAATGCAGCCGTTCGAGTGGCATTTCGCGCAGGCTCTCCATGGCGCGGATCCCAATGAGCAGATGCCGACTGACCTGCGACTTGTAAAAACTCGATGCCATTCCGGGCAATTTCAACTCTCCGTGGAGAGGTTTATCCGACACACACAGCAGCGTCCCGTAGGGCACGCGAAAGCGGAAACCATTGGCCGCGATGGTCGCACTTTCCATGTCCAACGCCACCGCCCGTGATTGGCTCAGCCGTTTGACCGGGCCGGATGTCTCTCGCAATTCCCAGTTGCGGTTATCAATCGTGGCAACAGTGCCCGTGCGCATGATCCGCTTCAGCTCATAGCCCTCCAGCTCAGTCACCTCGGCCACGGCGGTTTCCAGCGCGATCTGCACTTCGGCCAAGGCAGGGATCGGCACCCAAACGGGCAGGTCATCGTCCAACACATGGTCTTCGCGCAGATAGGCATGGGCCAGTACGAAATCCCCCAACGACTGAGAGTTCCGCAGCCCAGCACAATGCCCCACCATCAGCCAAACATGTGGGCGCAGTACGGCAATATGGTCCGTCGCGGTTTTGGCATTGGACGGACCAACGCCGATATTAACCAATGTGATGCCCGCCTCCTTGCCGCGCTTCAGGTGATAGGTCGGCATTTGGGGCATCTTGGCGGGCTCGGGCAGATCACCATCGGGGTCCGTCAGGACAACATTGCCGGGCCCAATCAACGCGGTATACCCCGACGCCGGGTCCCGCAGGGCCGCACGGGCGTATGCCACGAATTCATCAACATAGAATTGGTAATTGGTGAACAGCACGTGGTTTTGAAAATGCTCAGCGTCAGTCGCGGTGTAATGCGCCAGCCGCGCGAGCGAATAATCGATGCGTTGCGCGGTAAACGGTGCCAGCGGTTTCGCGCCATCCTCAAAGGCAAACCCCACCCCATTGGCGATATCGTCATTCGTTGTGCTTAGGTCCGGAACATCGAAAATATCCCGCATCAAAAAGGGCAAAACCCCGTCTTGGGGCACGCTAAGGCTGTCGTCGTTGAGCACCGCAAAATGGATCGGGATCGGCGTTTGTGACCAACCAATCCACACGCCAACATCATGGTTCTGGATCAGCAGCGCGATCTGCTGGGTCAAGTAATGCGCAAACAGATCAGGGCGTGTGATCGTGGTCGCATAGACGCCGGGCTCTGCTACGTGGCCAAAGCTTAGTCGGCTGTCAGCATGCCCGTAGCTGCGTGTCGTTAAACGGATTTCGGGGTAATAGGCCCGAAACCGGCAGCCCGGATCACCCTCGGCCGTGGCGCGGTTAAACGCGGCGTTCAAAAATCCGGTGGCTTCGGTGTACAGCCGTTGAAGCTCGGCCACTGCGGCGGCAGGGTCCGTGAAACGTGTGGGTTCCGCGTCTGGCGGGCTCGAGATTTTGGTCGTCGCGCGGGGGGCGTTCATAGGGTCAATTCCGTTAGCTCAAATTTCGTGACATCCACCAGTCCAAGGTCACTGATCCGCAGGGCGGGGATGACCACAAGTGCCAGCAGAGAATGCTGCATATAGGCGTTGTTGAGGGTGCAACCACAGGCCTGCATTGCGGCGACCATGGCGTCCGCTTTGGCCGCGACTTCCTTGGCGGGACTGTCCGACATCAGCCCCGCAATGGGCAGCTCAACCAAGGCCAACTCGCGCCCGTCTTGCCATACCGTGACGCCGCCGCCGACCTGCGCAAGACGGTTCGCCGCCAATGCCATATCCGCGCGCGATGTGCCCACAACGATCATGTGGTGACTGTCGTGCGCCACGGTCGAGGCCATGGCCATCGGCCCGCTATAGCCAAAGCCCGCGACGAACGCGTTGCTCACACCGCCCGTGCCTTTGTGCCGTTCCACAAGCGCGATCTGACAGGTGTCGCCGGTGCCCTCAATCAGGCCGTCACGCACAGGCAGTTCGCGGATCAAGGCCTCCGTTGGGGCTTGGTTCTCGACCACGCCGATGACGCGGCAGGTTGCGGTTTCACCGCTGCCCGCAATCTCAAAATCCCGCGCAGTCAGGGGCTTACCCAGGTGAACGGTGTTTCGCGCAGACGTTGGCCAATCGATATGTGGGCATGTCGCGCGCAACACGCCGCCCTCTGCCACGACCTCACCCAAGGCGATAACCATCTCAATCGGCAGGTCTTCTAGCGAAGAGGTCAGGATTAGATCTGCACGCCGCCCGGGCGCAATGGACCCCAACTCGCGCTCTAGGCCAAAGTGTGTGGCGGTGTTGATTGTGGCCATTTGCAGGGCAATCAACGGGTCACAGCCGCAGGCAATCGCATGGCGCACCACACGGTCCATGTGCCCGTCATTCACCAACGTACCGGAATGGCAATCATCGGTGCACAGGATGAAATTACGCGGATCAAGGCCGCGCTCCGTGATGGCGGTGATCTGGCTTTCAACGTCATACCAAGCCGAACCAAGCCGCATCATGGACCGCATCCCTTGGCGCACGCGGGCGATGGCGTCGTTCTCACATGTGCCTTCATGGTCATCCGCCGGACCGCCCGCCGCATAGGCATGAAACGCAGGCCCCAAATCCGGAGAGGCATAGTGCCCCCCGATGGTTTTGCCCGCCCGCGCGGTGGCGGCCATTTCGGCCAGCATCTTGGGGTCGCCGTTCACCACGCCGGGAAAGTTCATCATCTCACCCAAGCCGATGATCCCGGGCCATGCCATCGCCTCGGCCACGTCGTCGGGGGTGATCTCATGGCCGGTGGTTTCTAGCCCGGGCGCAGAGGGCGCACAGGACGGCATCTGGGTGAAAATGCTGATGGGTTGCAACAGCGCCTCATCATGCATCAAAAGCACACCGCGTAGGCCCAAAACATTCGCGATTTCATGGGGATCGGTGAACATAGAGGTCGTGCCATGGGGGATGACGGCGGCGGCGAATTCGGCTGGGGTCAGCATCCCGCTCTCGATGTGCATATGGGCGTCGCACAGGCCCGGAATGACATAGCGCCCGGCTGCGTCGATCACCTGGGTATCTGGGCCAATACAATGGCTTGCGTCTGGGCCGACATAGGCGAAACGCCCATGCGATATGGCGATCTCCCACTCAAGGATTTCACGGGTGTGCACGTTTACCACGCGGCCGCCACGGACCACGGTTTGCGCAGGCGTTCGCCCGGCGGCTACGGCAATTAATGTGGGGGCGCAGTCCGCCCAAGACGTAATATCTTTTGCTTGCATAAGGCACGCTGACACGGGCAGGCTACAGGCGCAAGACGGGAGCGCGGCCAATGGACTATGATACGATCTCTGCCGAGGCATTCGGCGCGGGTCTGCGTGGTTTTGGGATCAACCTGTTGGTCGTGGATGTCGCGGATGAGGTGGCGTTTTTGACCGACGTGTTTGGCATGACAGCCCATCGCGTCTCGGCTGATTTTGCGATTTTGGTTTTGGGTGAGGCGGTGTTTCAATTGCACAGCGATGGCACCTATCACGCCAACCCACTGCTTGGATTGGTCCCCGAAAATCCGCCGCGCGGGGGCGGGGCGGAATTTCGGCTATATGACATCGCGCCAGAGGTTGCGGTGGCGCGTGCGACGGTTCGGGGTGATGTGATTTTGCAGCCCCCAACGGACAAACCCCACGGCCTCTGCGAGGCTTACATTCTATCGCCCAGCGGATACGCTTGGGTGCCATCAAGGCCCCTGAAAAGCTAGGGCCACAATGTATACATTAAAGTATACATTAAACGGGAGGAAAAACATGGACGGTGCAGGCGCGAATATCGCGAATTGGACGGAGCGGGTGGATATGGCTGCGGCCTTCCGCTGGACGGCGCGGATGGACATGCACGAAGGGGTGGCCAACCACTTTTCGCTATCGATCAATGAGGACGGTTCCAAGTTTTTGATGAACCCGAACATGATGCATTTTTCGCGTATCCGTGCGAGCGACCTGATCGTCGTAGATGCCAACGACCCCGAGACGTTGCAGGGGCCGAATGCACCCGATGAAACGGCGTGGGGGTTGCACCGTGGCTTGCACCGTTTGTGCCCGCATGCGCGTTGCGCGATGCACGTCCATTCGCCCTATGCGACTGTTCTGGCCTGCCTCAAGGACCCGGTTCTGCCCCCGCTGGAACAGAACGCCGCGATGTTCTTTAACCGGATCGCGGTGGACCCTGCTTATGGTGGCCTCGCGCTAGAGGAAGAAGGCGCGCGCTGTGCCAAACTGTTGGACGACCCGCGCAAGAAGGTCCTTGTGATGGGCAACCACGGCGTGATGGTGATTGGCGATACCGTGGGTGAGACGTTTGGCCGGCTCTATTACTTTGAGCGGGCCTGCGCGAATTACATCCGTGCGCTACAAACGGGTCAGCCGCTGAACATCCTGTCCGACGAGGTTGCAGAAAAAACCGCCCGTGAGATTGAGGAGTATTCTGGCGACGATGAGAAATTCTTGTCGGAGCTAAAGGCGCTTCTTGACGCAGAGGGCGATAGCTACGCGACTTAGCGGTTCAATTTCGCCGCAAAGTGCTGGACAATGCAGCCAACCTTTCACCCGCGCGGATATCTGCGCGGGATTAACCAGGAGCCTACCATGCATTTGAAAACGATTGCCGCTGCTACATTGACCGCCGGTGCCCTTAGCACCACTGCCGCCTTTGCCGATTGCGGTGAAGTTTCGATCACCGAGATGGACTGGGCCTCTGCGGCGGTTGTTACATCGGTTGCAAGTTTCTTGATGCAGCAGGGCTATGGCTGCGATGTGACCGTGGTGCCTACGACAACGGTGCCCGCGATGGCGTCCGTTGCGGAAACGGGCCAGCCGGACATCCTGACGGAGCTGTGGACCAGCTACACCGAGGTCTATGACGACCTGATCGCCGAGGGCAAACTGACCGAAATGTCCAAGGTGTTGTCGGATGGCGGCGTTGAGGCGTGGTGGGTCCCTGCCTATCTGGTCGAAGAAAACCCTGCGTTGGCTACGTTGGAAGGTATTCGTGCGAACCCCGAACTGGTCGGTGGGTTGTTCCACGATTGTGTCACCGGCTGGGGCTGTGACGTGACAAACTTCAACAATCTCAAGGCCGCAGGGCTGGTTGATGCGGGCATCGAGCGTTTCAAACACGGCTCCGGTGAGACGCTGGCCGCCGCACTGGCTGCTGCTTATGAGGCGCGTGAGCCGTGGTTCGGCTATTACTGGGCGCCGACTTCGGTGCTGGGCAAATACCCGATGGTGCAGGTCGAATTCCCGCCATATGACGCGGATATCCACACCTGTAACGGGCTAGAGGATTGTGCCACGCCGGGTCTGTCGGCCTATCCCCGCGCCAACGTTGTGACAGCCGCAACCACCGCATTCGCGGAGCGGGAGCCTGCGGTGGCGGAATTCCTGACCAAGATGTCCTTTACCAACGCCCAAATGGGCGCAGTTTTGGCGGCACAAGAAGCCGATAGCCTGTCGAACGAAGAAGCAGCCGTGCTGTTCCTGACGACTTACCCTGATGTTTGGTCCGCTTGGCTTGACGATGAGGCAAAGGCCAAATTGGCCGCGCTGATTAAATAAGCGCGTGGCATACGAGGGGGTATTTGATGCGCTAGGCCTACGTGCCTGGTGCGATGCTGCGGGGGACAACGCGCCCCTATCGATGGCAGATTTGCTGGCCAGCACAGGCGCGGCAGGTGAGGGAGGCGGCGTGCCGTTCCCTTCGCTTGATGTGTTGCATGAGGCCTGCCCCCAAATTGCCCAAACCCGGGATGTGACCGCCGCGCTAGAGGATGGCTTTTTGGCGATGCGGCCTGAGCTAAAGCTGGTGTTGGACCCGATCACGCAGCCCCTGTCGTGGATGCTGGACAGCGCGTTGTGGTTTTTCACGAGCGTGCCGTGGTGGGTGCTGTTGCCCGCGTTGGTTTACTTGGCATGGACCGTTTCGCGGTCCCGTGGGGTGACGCTGTTTGTGGCGCTGTCGTTCTTGGGGCTTGGGGTGATTGATCACCTTGAGGTCGCGCTAGAGACGCTCTCGATTATTTTTGTGTGTACGTCGATATCGGTAGTGTTGGGCGTGCCCATTGGCATTGCGATGTCGCGCAGCAAAGCGGTGCAGCGTGGGATCGTACCGATATTGGACCTGCTGCAAACGTTACCGACATTTGTGTATTTGATCCCGCTGATATTCTTGTTTTCGGTAACGGAATCAAAGCTGTATGGGATTGCGATTATTCTATATGCGATCGTCCCGGTGATCCGATTGACGGATCTGGGTATTCGTTTGGTGGACCGTGACGTGATTGAGGCGGCGGATGCATTTGGCATGTCGCAGCGTCAAAAGCTATGGAAAGTGCAGTTGCCGCTCGCGCTGCCGAACATCATGGCAGGGGTGAACCAGACCATCATGATGAGCCTTGCGATGGTTGTCATTGCCAGCCTTGTGTCGGCGCCGGGATTGGGTGTTCTGGTCTTGCGCGGGATTCGTAATTTGGAATTGGGCGTGGGGCTGGTGGCGGGCATCGGCATCGTATTGTTGGCGGTCATTTTGGACCGTACGTCCAAGGCGGCGTTGGCGCGTGTGGATCGGGCAGGAAAAGCCGAATGAGTGCGCCGAAAATCGCCCTGCGCGGCTTGTACAAAATCTTTGGCCCCGATGATGCGGCAATGATGGCGCATGTTCGGAATGGCATGGGCAAGGCCGAGCTTTTGGAACGGCACAAACATGTGCTGGGGTTAGAGGACATCTCGGTCGATATGCAGCCCGGAGAAATCACGGTTGTGATGGGGCTGTCTGGGTCCGGGAAATCGACGTTGATCCGGCATTTGAACCGGTTGATTGAGCCGACGGCGGGCGAAATCCTGTTGGATGGTGAGGATGTGACCGCGCTGGGCCCTGATGCGCTGCGCCGGTTGCGCCAAAAACGCATGTCGATGGTGTTTCAAAAGTTTGCTTTGCTGCCGCACCGGACGGTTCTGCAAAATGCGGCGACCGCACTAGAGGTGCAGGGCGTTGACCGCCCGACCCGCGAGACAGAGGCGCAAAAGTGGCTCAAACGCGTGGGGTTGGACGGCTATGAGGGCCGGTATCCCGCGCAGCTGTCGGGCGGTATGCAGCAGCGTGTCGGGATTGCGCGGGCGCTGACCTCAAACGCGGATATCATGTTGATGGATGAGGCGTTTTCCGCGTTGGACCCGTTGATCCGGACGGACATGCAGAACCTGCTGTTGGAGCTACAGCTTGAGCTGAAAAAAACGATCGTGTTTATCACACACGATTTGGATGAGGCCCTGAAGCTGGCGGACCATTTGGTGATCCTGAAGGATGGTGCTGTGGTTCAGCAAGGAGAGCCGCAGGGGATTCTGTTGGCCCCGGCAGATCCCTACATTGAGGATTTTGTGCGCGATATTAACCGTGCGCGGGTGCTGCGTGTTCGGTCGGTCATGGGGCCGGTGCAGGACCGCGCCTGTGCGGGCGACGTGGACCCGGACGACACGCTAGAGGCGTTGATCGCACGCTCGGGCGGAGAAACGAACCTATGCTACCGCGTTGTTCGTAATGGCGAAACTCTGGGTCAAATCGATATGCGGGATTTGGTGCGTGCTTTGGTTCCGCGCGGGGTGGCAGGGCGCCATTAGCCCCAAAAGTTACAAAAAACCGCCTCTGATCACGGGGCTGAATTTTTTTCTTGATCGGTTTTGAAATTGGCCGCATATGCGCGATTATAGACGCCAACGCACGCGCCTCTGGCGAGGTGGGCATAGCACCCACGCGGTTACGTAGCGACGGTAACGTCTCTGTTTGGAAGTGAGCGGTCTGAGCCGGGGGAACCCGGAATGGCCGGGTCTGATTGGAGATGACCATGAACGCATACGTAGCCGACCTGTCGGGTCGCACCCCTATCCGTGCGCGCACCCGCGCTGAAACCTACATCGACGCCAATAGCTTTGACTGTCCGACCCTTGTGGTGGATGTCGATGCCGTGGAAACGCAGTTTCGCGCACTGGCCGCAGGCCTTGGACATGCGCATATTCATTACGCGGTCAAAGCGAATCCGCATGAGGCTATTTTGGCCCGTTTGGTAGCGCTTGGGTCGGGGTTTGATGCGGCCTCGCGTGGTGAGATCGCGATGTGCCTTGAGGCGGGCGCGCGGCCCGATCAGATTTCGTTCGGCAACACGATCAAGCGCGCTTCGGATGTGGCGTGGGCCCATGGCGTGGGCATCACCTTGTTTGCCGCCGATGCGGAAGAAGAGCTTGAGAAAATCGCCGCCAACGCCCCCGGTGCGCGGGTGTATATTCGTGTGATCGTCGACAACCCAGAGGCCGACTGGCCCCTGTCGCGCAAGTTTGGCTGTGCCGCGGACAAGGTTTTGTCACTGCTCGGCCACGCCCGGATGTTGGGGCTGGACCCGCATGGTTTGTCGTTCCACGTCGGATCCCAAACGCGTGAGGCGCGGATGTGGGAGGGGACGCTGGATCAGGTGGCGGCCATCTGGCACCGTGCCTTGGACGACGGGTTTGCGTTGCAACTGCTGAACATCGGGGGCGGGTTTCCTGCGTTTTATGGCCAAGACATTGAGGCCCCCACCGCCTATGCCACCCGCGTGATGGAGCGTATCACCGCCCGTTTTGGCGACGTGCCGCACATTATGGCGGAGCCCGGCCGGGGTCTTGTGGCGGAGGCCGGTGCGATTGCTGCCGAGGTGATGTTGGTGTCGCGGAAATCTGACGATGATCTGCACCGGTGGGTGTATTTGGACATCGGCAAATTCTCGGGGCTGGCAGAAACCATTGATGAGGCGATCCGCTATCAATTTATCACGCCCCGCGATGGGGATGAGTTGGGGGCCTGTGTTTTGGCCGGGCCGTCGTGCGACAGCGCGGATGTTCTGTACGAACAGCGTCCGATCCAGTTGCCGCTGTCGCTGCAGGCGGGGGATAAGGTGATTATCCGCAATTGCGGGGCCT
The DNA here is from genome assembly GCF_982993085.1 of Thalassobacter sp. Classification (NCBI taxonomy): domain Bacteria; kingdom Pseudomonadati; phylum Pseudomonadota; class Alphaproteobacteria; order Rhodobacterales; family Roseobacteraceae; genus Thalassobacter; species Thalassobacter sp. The sequence goes on from NZ_CEZFMW010000005.1 coordinate 18,260, forward strand.
ATACCTCTACCTACAGCTCGGTTGGGTTCAACGGGTTTCCGCCGCTGGACGTGGTTGTGATCTAGGCGAAAGCCGCCTCAAGCGCGATTTCGACCATGTCGCCAAAGCTTGATTGGCGCTCCTGCGGAGGGAGCGCCTCATGCGTCAAAAGGTGGTCGGATACCGTCAGGACCGACAGTGCGCGGCAGTTGTGGCGGGCGGCGAGGATATAAAGCTCTGCGGTTTCCATCTCTACCGCGAGGATGTCGTGGCGGGTCATCTGTTCATTCAGGTCGGGGCGTTCGTCGTAAAAAGTGTCAGAGCTATAGATGCCACCGACATGAACCGTGCTGTTTTTGGCCTTGGCGGCGGTGTGGGCGGCTTGCAGCAAGTGGAAATCGGCGCAAGGGGCGAAGTTTAGTTCCTTGAAGATGGTTGAAGATGGGGTGGACACAGTACTGGCTGTCATCGCGAGGATTACGTCGCGTATGCCCACGTATTCTTGCATCGCGCCGGTCGAGCCGATGCGGATCAGTGTCTTGGTACCGTAGGTTTTGATCAACTCATTGGCATAGATCGAGAGGCTTGCCATCCCCATGCCGGAGCCGTGGATCGTGACGGGATTGCCGCGCCATGTGCCAGTGTAGCCGAGCATTCCGCGCACTGCGTTGACCTCTTTTGGGGCGTCGAGAAAGGTTTCGGCGGCCCATTTGGCGCGCATCGGGTCACCGGGCATCAGAACGGTTTCGGCAATGTCGCCGGGTTGGGCGGAAATATGGGGTGTCATGGCGCGTCTCCTGTTGTTGAAACACACCTAGCCGATTGCGTTAGTCTGGCAAACAGGCAGCAAGCGCTTCAAAACTTTGCTCAATGCTAAGGTGCCGTCCGTCACCGAAAAACGCCTCTAGCCGGGGGAGGGCAGCAATGGCTTGGTCCAGTTGGGGGTCATTGCCCCGTTCATAGAGGCCGGATTGCACCATCATTTCGGCCCGATCATAGGCCCCAATGAGGCGGCGCGCTTGGCTAAGCATGGCATTTTCCGGCTCGGTCGCGGCGTCCGGCAAGCACCGAGACACAGAGCGCAGCACATCAATTGCGGGATATCGCCCGCGTTCCGCGATTTCGCGATTAAGAAGGATGTGCCCATCGAGAAGTCCACGCAGAATGTCGGCCACGGGTTCCTCCATGTCGGAGCCCGCGACGAGAACGGACATTACGGCGGTGATCATGCCTTGGCCTTTTGTGCCCGGACCAGCCCGTTCGCTAAGCGCGGCGAGCGCGTGGGTCAGGCTGGGGGGAAAGCCGCGCATATTTGCCTCTTCGCCGGCGGAAACCGCAACCTCGCGGTAGGCTTCGGCAAAGCGGGTGAGGCTGTCGGCAAGGAACAGGACATGCGCGCCTTGATCGCGGAAATGTTCTGCGATGGTCATCGCGGTCCAAGCCGCGCGGCGGCGTAGGTTAGGCGCCATATCAGAGGTCGCGGCGACAATAATGCTCCGCTCCATTCCTTCGGGGCCGAGGGCCTTTTGAATGAATTCCTGTAGCTCGCGCCCGCGTTCGCCGATCAGCGCGATCACTGTGACATCGGCGGGCACACGTTTGGCCAGGCGCCCCAAAAGGGTCGATTTCCCGACGCCAGAGCCTGCAAACAGCCCGATCCGTTGCCCCTTGGCTAAGGGTAGAAACGTGTCCATCACGCCCACCCCGGTCTGAAGACGTTCGCCCATGATTTGGCGCGCGTGCGCGGGCGGCGCGGGGGCGTGGACGGATTTTGACAAGGGGCCTGTTGTGATCGTGCTGCCATCCATTGGGACGCCGAACGGGTCAAGGACGTGGCCGATCCAACTGTTGTCCGGGGCCAAAAGTGGCGCGCCCAATAGTTTGACTGGCGTGCCAATCGCCACCCCGTCAAGTGATCCGTAGGGCATGATTGTCACCGTGTCCGTGCTGAGCCGGGTGATCTCACCGTGGTGATTCTGTCCGTGTTCCGCCGAAAAGCTGACCTCATCGCCCTGACGCGCGACCTTTGAAAGCCCCGCGACCACAAGGGCGTTGGCGTTGATTTCAGTGACATATCCCAAATCATACACAGGCTTCAGGCGCGCGACTTCCTTGCGCAAGGTCGTGAAAAGCTCGGCGGTAACCATAATGATGTTTTCCGTTTGTTCCTTACTCTTTCTAAAGGAATCACAGTTAAGGCTTGGTTGAGATTAATCGGAGGAGAAGCCCCGATGCTTGAGAAAATTGGAATACTAAATCTAGCGACGGACAAAGCCCGCCATGCAGCGGCCCGTCAGGAAGTGGCGGCACGTAATGTAGCCAACGCCGACACCCCGGGGTATCGCGCCCGGGATGTGACTGAGTTCAAGGCTGAGCTTGATCCAGGCTTTAGGGCGCGTCGCACCCATCCCGCACATTTTGACTTTTCTGCGCCGCGAAATGAGTGGCGCGAGATCGACGCCGGTGGCGCGGCTGATCCCAACGGTAACAGCGTGTCCTTGGATGAAGAGGTTCTGCGATCCGTTCAGGCGGAGCGAGACCATAGCCGTGCCATCACCGTCTATCAGGCTTCGCTTGGCGTTTTGCGCGCTGGGCTTGGCCGTAGGTAAGGAGTTTAGATCATGGGTTTTTCCAACACACTTGAGGTTCTTGCGAGCGGCATGAAAAGCCAGTCTCAGCGGCTGCGCCATGTCTCAGAGAATATCGCCAATGCCGACACCCCCGGTTACCGCCGCAAGATGGTGTCGTTTGAGGCGATGGTGAAGGCCGGTGAAAAGTCCGGCGCGGTCCAATTGGGGCCGGTGCAGTTGGATCAGAGCGATCTGCCAAAGGTGCATGACCCTTCCCATCCGTTGGCGAGCGAAACAGGCCACTACGACGGGTCAAACGTCGATCTGTTGATCGAATTGGCCGACGCCCGAGAGGCGCAACGGTCCTATGAAGCCAATCTCAAGATGTTTGAGCAGACACGGAAGATGTCAAACAAACTCAATGAGATAATGAGACAGTAAGGGAGAGATGAGAGATGGATATTCGTTCTTCTTTTGCGCAGCAAGCTTATGGTGCCGGACGGTCGATTGCACAGCCCAAGCCTCAAGAGCAAGCGGCCGCTGGACCGGATTTTGCCAAGATCGCGCAGAATTTTGCGCAGACCGTTCAACAGGGTGAGGCGCAGGCCCAAGCGGCCATGACAACCGGGGCTGACCCGCATGCGTTGGTCACCGCGTTGGCTGAAACCAGCCTTGCGGTCGAGACAGCCGTCACGGTGCGCGACAAGGTCGTCGAAGCCTATCAGGAAATTTTGAGGATGCCGGTATGAGGGGTCTGTTTCATGGATGAGTTCATCTTTTACGACACGATGCGACAGGGGCTGTGGGCGGCACTTTTGATGTCCACGCCGATCCTGACCGTAGCCCTCGTGGTGGGCCTGATCATCGGCTTGGTGCAGGCGCTGACGTCTATTCAGGAAATGACACTGACCTTCGTGCCGAAACTTGGCGCCATTATGGTCGTGTTTTGGGCCACGATGGGTTTCATGAGTACGGTCCTGACGGACTTTTTCGGGGATACGATCATTCCCCTGATCGTGAGCATCTGATGTCAGACGGGATTTATACCACGCTGACGCGGCAGTCCGGCCTGATGCGGGAAATGAGCATGGTGGCCAACAACGTCGCCAACGCCTCGACGACCGGTTACCGCGCTGAGGGGCTGATCTTCTCGGAGCACGTCAAGGACTTGGGTGAGGGACAGCCTTCGCTATCGATGGCTACAGGCAACGGGCATGTCACTCGCTCGGTACAAGGTGCGCTGAGCCAGACGAATGGCACCTATGATTTGGCGATCGAAGGTGACGGTTTTTTCCAAGTTGAGGGTTCTGAGGGCGAAATTCAGCTGACCCGTGCGGGTGCGTTTTTGCCCAATGATGCCGGTGATCTTGTGACGCCAGAGGGCTTGCGGGTTTTGGATGCGGGCGGTGCCCCGATCTTTATCCCGCCTGACGTGAGCGATGTGCACATCAGCAGTGATGGCACACTCAGCGCCGATGGCCGTCTGCTTGCGCAGATCGGATTGGTGATGCCCGAAGATATCAACTCCCTCGACCGGACAAATGGGGTGAGCTTCACCACCAAAGGTGCGCTGGAACCGGTTGAAAACGGGCGCGTCCTGCAAGGGTTTCTTGAGGGATCAAACGTCGACGCGGTCTCTGAGATTTCTCGGATGATCCAAGTGCAACACGCCTACCAGATGGGCCAAGGCTTCATGGAGCGGGAGGACGAGCGCATGCGCTCTGTGACCCAGCTTATTGGCCGATAGAAAAAGGAGACCAACATGCGTGCACTCCAAATCGCAGCCACGGGCATGAGCGCCCAGCAGACACGAGTTGAGGTGATTTCCAACAACCTCGCGAATATGAATACCACTGGTTACAACGCCCGGCGGGCTGAATTTGCGGACCTGCATTATCAACAGGTGACGCGCGCGGGTTCTATTGCCGCGTCCGACGGGACAGTTGTGCCTGCGGGGGTGCAGCTGGGGCTGGGGGTGCGGCCGACCGCCGTGACGATGAACGTGAGCCAAGGGGCGCTGTCCGCGACGGGCGGTGATCTGGACCTCGCGATCGAAGGCAAAGGCTACATTGAGGTGACGTTGCCCTCGGGCGTGTCGGGGTTCACCCGTGATGGCGCGCTTAAGATGACGGGCGATGGCCAATTGGTCACGAGCGATGGCTATCCTGTTGTGCCCGATATCACGGTGCCCGAAGATACGCAGTCGCTGTCCATAAACCCTGAGGGTGAGATTTATGCCTATTTCAACGACCGGACCGAGCCGGAACTTTTGGGGCAGCTGACGCTCTCGGGGTTTTCGAATGAAAAGGGTCTAGAGGCGATTGGCGGTAACTTGTTCCGCGAGACTGGGGCGTCTGGGGCGCCATTGGTTGGGACGCCCGGTGAGAACGGGTTGGGGTCCTTTCGCCAAGGCTATCTTGAGGACAGTTCTGTGGATGCGGTGAAAGAAGTCACTGACCTGATCGAGGCGCAGCGTGGGTATGAGTTGAACGCCAAGGTTATCACGGCGGCGGACCAAATGCTTAGCGCGACAACGCAAATCCGGTGATGTCATGAAACTAATTCTAACGATTTTTCTTTTGTTGTTTCCCGCCGCGGTCCGTGCGGACGCCGTGTTGGCGGCAATGACCATTCGCAGTGGGACGATCCTGACGGCGGATCACCTAAGCCTCAGCGAGATGACGTTGCCCGGTGCGGCCACCGACCCCAAGGCGCTGATTGGGATGGAGGCGCGGGTGAACCTGTATGCAAACCGGCCCATTCGTCCCGAAGACGTCGGACGCCCCACTTTGGTCGAGCGCAACGCAATCGTGCCGCTGGTTTTCAACGCAGGTGGCTTGCTGATCATGACCGAAGGGCGCGCGCTGGGCGCCGCAGGAGTTGGTGAGACTTTGCGCATTATGAACCTTGCCTCTCGATCCACTGTTTTCGGCACTGTGACGTCCGATGGCTCCGTCATCGTAAACCCCAACAGATTTTAATTGGACCTTCCCATGCTTTTAAAACGTTCCCTTCTTATTCTGTGTGCATTGTCCCTAACTGCCTGTGATCGCCTGTCTGAGGTTGGCAAAGCGCCAGAGTTCACGCCTATCACTGGCGGTTATGAGCACCATGCCATGGTCAGCAACAGCTTTCCCGAGATGGCGGAGCAAAGGCCGGGTGTGCAGCGGGCCTCGCTTTGGTCGGGGGATCGGCAGTCGCTATTGGGGGATCGCCGGGCCAGCCGTCGGGGCGATATCATGACCGTGGTGATCGAGATCAATGATCAGGCGGAGATTTCAAACAGTACGGATCGGTCCCGCTCTGGTTCGGAGGCAATGGCTATCCCTCAGTTCCTTGGTCTGCCGCAGTTGATTGATCGGCAGCTGCCGGGTGACGCGACCCTTGGCAATGGCGTGAACGCGAGCGGATCCAGCTCATCTTCGGGCGATGGGTCTGTGCGGCGCAACGAAAAACTGACCCTGCGTGTGGCTGCTACGGTGGTTGATGTTCTGCCCAATGGGGTGGCCCGGATCGAGGGGTCGCAGGAGGTGCGGGTTAACTTTGAAGTCCGTGAGTTACTGGTGAGCGGATTTGTGCGGCCTGAGGATATCTCACGGCAGAATGAGATCACCTACGACAAGATCGCATCTGCGCGCATTTCATATGGTGGACGTGGGCAAATCTCTGACATGCAGCAGCCGCGCTATGGTCAGCAGGTTGCCGATATTCTCCTGCCCTTCTGAGGTCTGAAGTAATGAAACTCATTCTTCCCCTTTTGCTGGTGGTCCTTGGTGTCGGGGGCGGTGCGGCTGCTGGATTTTTCCTAAAGCCCGCCCCGGTTGAGGTGGTCGATGATGACGGCACGCATGATTGCCTGCCGTCTGAGACCGCTCAGCCGCTTAAGGCTGTAGAGGCTAAGACCTCCTCAGAGCTGGAGTACGTTAAACTTAACAATCAGTTCGTCATTCCGGTGTTGAAATCTGGCCGGGTTGCGGCGTTGGTCATCCTATCACTGAGCGTTGAGGTGAGCGGCGATCAGGATGCGACAGTCTATGAGCGTGAACCCAAACTGCGTGATTTGTTCAACGAAGTGCTGTTCTTCCATGCCAACACGGGTGGCTTTGATGGTGTCTTTACGGATTTCAGCAAGATGGAAACACTGCGCAAGGGCCTATCAGAGGCTGCGCATAAGGCGCTGGGCGGGTCGCATGTTGGGGTGCTGATTACGGATATTGTGCGTCAGGACGCATAGGGCTTGAGGTCGTTCGCGGTGAATACAAATGCTTTGCCAAATCCGCCGTTCAGGAACGCGTCGTCGAGTTCAAAGTGGAACGCGGTAAAGTCGGTGAAATCGAAATAGAGCCCTGATTTGGGTAGGAGCGTTAACCATGCGTCCCGGATGGTGGATTTATCCACCGGCTTGGGCTGGGCGTGCAGAGTGATCCGCGGTGCCGTCAATGCGTCACCTTTCGCTGCCGGCTCACCCACCAATAGGGCGCACTTAGCGCCAGATTGCAGGGCCGGTGTGTGCAACGATAGCTCCGACACCAGTGTTACGATGCCGTGGCGTGGCAGGCTGAGAAGCGCAATTCGGCTGGCCGATGGTGCTGCGCGCTGGGGGTCTAGGTAGGACAACACGCCATGCCGCATGTCCGTAAGCAACCTGTCCATGGTTGCGCGGGCATCGTCATTAACTGGGCGGAACGGATCGGTCATATGATCAAGATGGGTCACCGCTGCATCGCGGGCAAGCCGCAAACGTCTGATGCAAATCAAAGATGTCACTTTGGGGTCGATTATTGTGAGGTGAGTAGAAAGAGGGATTGATCATGTACTCCAATATTCTTGTTCCGATCGCGTTTGACGATGAACGTGATGTTTCGCAGGCCCTGAACGTGGCGCGCAAACTGCTTGATCAGGGTGGCAAGATCACGGCGATTCATGTTCGTGAGCATCTGCCGTCTTATGCGACAGAATACCTGACCAAAGAGCAGATGGAGGGCAACCGGGCGCAATTGATGAATGGATTGCTCGAAAAAACCGGTAATAGCCCGGATATTGATGTGGTTGTGGTTGAAGGCCGCTCTGGTCACAGAATTCTGGAAGAGGCGGAGCGTCGTGAGGTGGATTTGATCGTGATCGCCTCGCATTGCCCCTCGGTGCAGGATTATTTCCTAGGCTCCACCGCTGCGCGCGTGGTTCGGCACGCGAAATGTTGTGTGCATGTGGTGCGGTAGAGCGCTGTGATGGATCATCCAAACCTCTGGGCTTGAGCCGCCCTGACACCGCGCCTAAGCTCTGCCCGGATAGGGGAGGCGCAGATGGCAACGGGTACAAATATTCGCACATATTTTGAGGGCCGCTGGCATGACGGGGATGTGCCCATTATGCGCGCTGCGGATCACGGGATGTGGCTCGGATCGAGCGTGTTTGACGGTGCGCGGCGGTTTGAGGGGCGCGTGCCCGACCTTGCGGCGCATTGCGAGCGGGTCAATCGATCCGCTGAAGCGTTGATGATCACGCCCACCGTTTCCCCCGAAGATATGGTGCAGATCGTAGGGGAAGGCTTAAAATCCTACGGTCCCAATGACTCTGTTTATATCCGGCCGATGTATTGGGCATTGGAGGGCGGGCCGTTGGGTGTTTTGCCCAAAATGGGTGCCACGGGGTTTGCGATCTGCCTTGAGCAGATTCCAATGGCGCCGCAGGACACGACCACGACCCTGACCACCACACAATTCCGGCGTCCCGTCCTTGAGGACGCTGTGTGCAACGCAAAGGCAGGCTGTCTGTATCCCAACAACGCACGCATGTTGGCAGAAGCCACGCGCAAGGGTTTTGGCAATGCGCTGGTCGCGGATGCCATGGGCAATGTCGCCGAAACGGCAACCTCAAACGTGTTTATGGTGCGCGACGGCGAGGTGTTTACCCCCATCCCCAATGGGACGTTTTTGGCGGGTATCACGCGGGCGCGGCACATGGATAATCTGCGTCGTGATGGGGTTAACGTGCATGAATGCGTGCTTAGCTTTGATGATTTTCGCAGCGCGGATGAGGTATTTTTGACTGGCAATATGACCAAAATCACACCGGTTACGGCCTTTGATGACGTCCAGTATCAAGTCGGCCCCATCGCGCGGCGCGCCCGTGAGTTGTACTGGGATTGGGCGCTAAGCGAGGCCTAGTCCGCGTATTTGCCATTGCCAGTGATGGCCGGAGCGGGCACAGTCCGAACCGATCAATCGGGAGGATCCGATGCGCAAGTTTCTTGTTGTGCTCGACGACAGCCGCGAATGTTTGAATGCGATCCGCTTTGCCGCGATGCGCGCCGCCAATACGGGGGGCGGGGTTGAAGTGCTGGCCGTGATCCCACCCGAGGAATTCAATCACTGGATCGGCGTTGGCGATATCATGCGCCAAGAAGCGCGTGAACGTATCGAGGCGCATTTTGAAGTGTTCGCCAAATGGATGCGGGACCGTCAAAATATTGATCCCGAGCTGGTGATCCGCGAAGGTGAAGTCTTTGATGAGATCCTCGCGCAGGTGAAGGCCGACAAGGAGATCGGGGTCCTCGTGTTGGGGGCTGGTATCGACAAAAATGGTCCGGGTCCGCTGGTGACACAACTGACGCGCATTGCGGGTAATCTGCCCATTCCTGTGACAATTGTCCCCGGTGAGATGTCAAAAGAACAGCTTGAGGCTGTGACCTAGATTAGAATCGTTCCAATTATCTTGACCTTTTGCCTTTGGATTTGCATATAAGAAGTCCAATCGAAGGAAGCTGCCCATGTTTATCCAAACGGAATCGACGCCAAACCCTGCGACCTTGAAATTCCTGCCCGGTCAGCCCGTGATGGACGTGGGCACTGCGGATTTCACCACTGCTGAGGCGGCTCAGACCTCTCCGCTCGCGACACGTTTGTTCGGGGTTGAAGGTGTGACCGGTGTGTTTTTTGGTACGGATTTCGTGACCGTGACCAAGGACGAACCCGTTGAGTGGGACCATATCAAACCCTCCGTTCTGGGTGCGATCATGGAACATTATCAATCCGGCGCGCCCATCATGGAAGGCGATGCAGGTTCGGGCCACACAGATGTGGATCATGGCGAAGACACCGTCATTGTCGGCCAGATCAAAGAATTGTTGGACACCCGCGTGCGTCCAGCAGTGGCCCAAGATGGTGGTGATATTACGTTCCACGGCTTTGACCGGGGTGTTGTTTATCTGCACATGAAAGGTGCTTGTGCTGGCTGCCCGTCGTCGACCCTAACGCTCAAGATGGGGATCGAGAACTTGTTGCGCCACTACATCCCAGAGGTGCTGGAGGTCCGGCCTGTTGCCGTCTGACCTTCTTGTTTTAGGCTTTGACACGTCGGCCGCGCATTGCGCGGCCGCTTTGCTTTGCGGTGACCGTGTCGTGGCTTCAACCCACGAGGATATGGGCCGCGGACAGGCGGAGCGCTTGATGCCCCTGCTTGAAGATGTCCTTGCAAAGGGCGGTGCCACATGGGCCGAACTTGCTGCCATTGGTGTAGGGACCGGCCCTGGAAACTTTACCGGTATTCGCATTTCTGTCGCGGCGGCGCGTGGGCTTGCGCTGGGTCTTGGGTGTCCTGCGATTGGGGTGAACGGATTTGATGCGTTGGCACACGGCGCCTGCGATTTGCCAGCATTGTGCGCCGTTGTTGCCCCGCGTGATCACCTGTATTTGGGCCCTGACGGTGATCTGCCTGCACGGCTTGTCCCAGTTGGAGATGCCGCGGACCGGACCGTTATTTGCGCGACTGATACCGCGGCCATGTCCGCGGCTGGTGTGCGGGTTGTCGCGCCTGCGTATTCCATTGCTGAAGCGACGGCGCGGGTTGCAATGACGCGGATTGGGCAGGACGTATCGCGCCCGGTGCCACTGTATATTCGTCCGGCGGATGCTGCGCCTTCGCGCGAGGCGGCCCCCGTTATTTTGCCATAATGATGATGACGCCAGAGGATATGGCAGCCTTGCACGCGCGGTGTTTTCAGGTCGCTCCGCGTCCGTGGTCTGCACAGGAATTTGCGTGCTACGCGCAGGACGCGAATGCTTTGTTTCACTGCGTGGAGGGTGGCTTTGGCGTGGTGCGGGTGATCGCCGATGAGGCTGAATTGCTGACGCTTGCAGTTGATCCAACGCTACGGCGGCAGGGTTTGGGCGACGCGTTGGTGCAGGGCCTTTGTGTTGGGGCAAAGACTGCGGGCGCGCAGGACATGTTTCTTGAGGTTGCCGCTGACAATGCTGCGGCCTGTGCGCTTTATATCAAACATGGGTTCGTGCAGGTTGGTCGCCGCCCCGCCTATTATGCGGGCACCGATGCTTTGGTTCTGCGCCGGGCGATGTAACGGCACGTCGTTGGCGAAATTGGTCAAAAAGCAGTTGACCCTTCGCGGTTGCTGCGGCCTTATTCTGCGCATGCTCGCGAGGGGTGGCGCTCGTCTGGTTGCGCCCTCCGTTTGAAAACCTGGGAGAGACACATGAACCTTAAGCAGAAATTTCTTGGCGCTGCTGCCATGCTTGCACTCACGGCGGGTGCCGCTGCTGCAGAGCCGGGCCTGATCATCGATCTGGGCGGTAAGTTCGACAAGTCCTTCAACGAAAGCGCGTTTAATGGCGCACAGCGTTGGGTGGCAGAGACCGGCGGCGAATACGTCGAAACCGAGCTTGCGAATGAGGCTCAGCGTGAGCAGACCATGCGCCGGATGGCCGAGCGTGGCGCCAACCCAATCGTTGTGTTGGGCTTTGCGAATGCCTCTGCGTTGAGCGAAGTGGCGCCTGATTACCCCGACACCAACTTTGCGATCATTGACGTTGATTGGCTGGGTGACCTGCCAAACGTGCGCCAAATCGCGTTTTCCGAGCACGAGGGATCGTATCTTGTGGGTATGATGGCGGCCAAAGCGTCTGAGACCGGGACGGTTTCGTTTGTCGGCGGCATGGATGTTCCGTTGATCCGGAAATTTGCCTGTGGCTACGCGCAAGGTGTTCTGGCCGCAAATCCCGAAGCAACCGTAATCGCCAACATGACCGGGACCACGCCGACCGCGTGGAATGACCCGGTGCGTGGTGCAGAACTGACCCGCAGTCAGATCAGCCAGGGCGCAGACGTAGTCTATGCGGCGGCGGGCGGCACCGGTATCGGTGTGCTTCAGGCGGCTGCGGATGAGGACATCCTGTCCATCGGTGTCGATAGCAACCAAAACTTCCTGCACCCCGGTGAAGTTCTGACATCCATGCTTAAGCGTGTGGATAATGCCGTTTATGATGTGTTCTCCGCCGGTGCCGATGGCTTTGAGGCTGGTGTGGTGCGGATGGACCTGTCCAACCGCGGCGTCGGCATCGCGCTGGATGGCTTCAACGAAGCCATCGTGCCGTTTTCCATGCTGTCAGAGGTTTATGCGGCCGCTGATCAGATCGTGAGCGGTGATTTGACCGTGCATGACTACACCAGCGATGACAGCTGCCCCGTTTTGACGTTCTGATAGGGCATGTCTGACGTGCAAACTCTTCAACAGGGGCGGTCCGACGGGGCCGCCCTTGCTATTGAATTGAGAGGGATTTCCAAGTCTTTTGGGCCTGTTCAGGCCAACAAGGATATCTCAATTCAGGTCGCAAAAGGTACGATCCACGGGATTATTGGCGAAAACGGTGCGGGTAAATCCACGCTGATGTCGATCCTGTATGGGTTCTACAAAGCCGATGCAGGCGAGATTTTTGTAGGCGGTCAAAAGACCGCAATCCCTGATAGTCAGGCGGCGATTGCTGCGGGCATCGGGATGGTGTTCCAGCACTTTAAACTGGTTGAGAATTTCACAGTTTTGGAAAACGTGATCCTTGGTGCCGAGGAGGGCGGATTGCTGAAGCCGTCCCTTGGCAAGGCGCGCAAACTGTTGGCCCAGTTGGCCAAAGACTACGAGATGGACGTAAACCCCGACGCTGTGATTGAGGACCTTTCTGTCGGTCTGCACCAGCGGGTCGAAATCCTGAAGGCGCTGTACCGGCAGGCTGATATCTTGATTTTGGATGAGCCAACGGGTGTTCTAACCCCGTCTGAAGCAGATCATTTGTTTCGTATTCTCAAGGGGCTACGGGATCAGGGCAAGACGATTATCCTGATCACCCACAAGCTACGTGAGATTATGGATATCACTGATACGGTGAGTGTGATGCGCCGTGGTGAGATGACCGCGACCGTCAAAACAAGCGACACCAGCCCCGAGCAATTGGCGGAATTGATGGTGGGGCGCAAAGTGCTTTTGCGGGTCGACAAGGTACCTGCCACTCCGGGCAAGACAGTGCTTGAGGTTGAAAACCTACGAGTGCGCGACGCTCAGGGGGTTGAGCGGCTTAAGGGTGTGAGTTTGGATATCCGCGCTGGTGAGGTTCTGGGCATCGCGGGGGTGGCTGGCAATGGTCAGTCCGAGCTGCTGGAGGTGCTGGGCGGGTATGCCACTGGCGACGGCGTCGTTCGGTTGAATGGACAGGCGATCGATCTTTCTGGGCGGTATTCCGATGGTCGGTCGCGCCGTGCGAGCGGTATCGCGCATGTGCCCGAGGATCGACAGCGCGAGGGCCTGATCATGGACTACCACGCGTGGGAAAACACCGGCTTTGGGTACCATCACGATCCTGCGTACAGCAGTGGTATTTTCATGAATAACCGTGCGTTAAAGCAAGATACCGTCGAAAAGATGGAGCGGTTTGACGTGCGCCCGCCCAACCCGAACTTGCAGGCCAAAAGCTTTTCTGGTGGCAATCAGCAGAAGATCGTTGTCGCCCGTGAGATCGAGCGCAACCCTGACCTTTTGCTAATCGGGCAGCCGACGCGGGGCGTGGATATCGGGGCGATTGAGTTCATTCACAAGCAGATCGTGGCCCTGCGCGATGCGGGCAAGGCGGTGCTTTTGGTGTCGGTCGAGTTGGATGAAATCATGGCCCTGTCAGACCGCATTGCAGTGATGTTTGATGGCCAGATTATGGGTGAACGCCTACCGTCCGAGACCAATGAGACAGAGCTTGGCTTGTTGATGGCTGGCGTCAAGCAGGGAGCTTCATGATGCCAAAGTGGGTTGATATCCTTTTGATTCCGTTGATCAATTTGGCTTTGGCGTTGTTTGTCTCTGGTCTGGTCGTCGCCTATATCGGCGAGAATCCGTTTGAGGCTGTGGCGATCCTTGTGAAGGGGGCTGTTGGGTCCCCCTATGGCTGGGGCTACACGCTGTATTACACGACCAATTTCATCTTTACCGGCTTGGCCGTCGCCGTGGCATTTCATGCGCGATTGTTCAATATCGGGGGCGAAGGGCAGGCGGGTCTTGGCGGGCTTGGCGTGGCGTTGGTCTTGCTGGCTTTGCCTTGGCCGCACTGGTCCATCGCGCTTTTGGCGGCAATGATGGGGGCCATGGCGTTCGGCGCGTTTTGGGCTGCGATCCCGGCCTACTTGTTGGCCAAGCGGGGCAGTCACATTGTCATCACCACGATTATGTTCAACTTCATTGCCTCTGCGTTACTGGTCTATTTGTTGGTTAATGTGATCAAGGTCCAAGGATCGATGTCGCCCGAAACTGCGCGGTTTGGTGTGTCGCTGCCCAATGCAAACGACGTGCTGCCGTGGGTGGGATTCCCCCGGTCGACACCATTGAACGTTACATTCGTTGTGGCATTGCTGGCCTGCGTTGCCGTGTGGGTTTTGATCTGGCGCACGCGACTGGGCTATGAAATTCGCGCCTATGGACATTCGGAGCCGGCGGCCTTGTATGCTGGTATTTCGCCGGTTCGGATCATCATGGTGACGATGCTTATTTCGGGCGGATTGTCTGGGTTGATGGCCATAAATGCCGTCATGGGAGAGGCCGAACGGCTGGTCCTGGACCCTGTGCAAGGTGCAGGATTTGTGGGCATCGCAGTGGCGCTGATGGGCCGTTCGCACCCTGTTGGTGTGTTCCTAGCGGCGCTATTGTTTGGGATGCTATATCAGGGTGGCGCAGAGTTGGAATTTGAACGCCCCGCAATTACCCGAGAGATGATTGTGGTCATTCAGGCTTTGGTCATTTTGTTTACCGGCGCGCTCGACAATATGGTGCGCTCTCCGGTTGAGCGGTTCTTTGTGAACCTGAACAAGAGGGCCGCATGATGGATCTGCTTGGAGTGCTGCAAATCTTGGACAGCACGGTGCGCATGGCGACACCTTTGCTCTTGGCGTGTCTTGCTGGATTGTTCTCGGAACGGGCCGGCATTTTTGACATCGGGCTTGAGGGCAAGATGCTCATGGCCGCGTTCTTTGCCGCGGCTTTTGCGGCCTTTACGGGCAACGTTTGGATCGGGCTGTTGGCTGCTGTCGTGGCCTCTCTGGCCTTATCGTTGTTGCACGGCTTGGCGTCGATCACCTTCCGGGGGAACCAGTTGATCTCGGGCGTGGCGATCAACTTCTTGGCGGCAGGTGTGACGGTTGTGATCGGGCAGGCGTGGTTTGATCTAGGCGGACGGACGCCAGCCCTAGAAGGGGCGGGGCGGTTCCAAGAGGTCACTCTCCCCTTTGCCGATGCCTTGGCGCCCGTGCCCGTTTTGGGGCCCATCTATGCCGAGTTGATATCAGGGCATTCGCCTCTTGTTTACGTGGCTCTTTTGTTTGTGCCTCTTAGCTGGTGGGTATTGTTTCGAACGCGGTTTGGCCTGCGTCTACGAGCAGTGGGCGAAAACCCAGCAGCGGTGGATACAGCGGGCGTGTCGGTTGTTGCGTTGCGGTTCTACGCAGTTGGTATTTGCGGCGTTTTGTGCGGGATTGCAGGGGCTTATCTGGCGACCGGCCTTGCGGCGGGGTTCGTTAAGGACATGTCGGCTGGGCGCGGGTTCATCGCGCTTGCGGCGTTGATCTTTGCGAAATGGCGGCCGTGGTACGCGCTTTATGCGTGCCTGCTGTTTGGTTTCCTTGAGGCTATCGGGAACCGTTTCCAATCGATCGAATTGCTTGGCATCGCTGTGCCGTCACAGTTCATGCAGGCGTTGCCTTATATCCTCACGGTCGTGATCCTTGCGGGTTTTGTGGGCAAGGCGATCCCGCCCCGTGCGGGAGGGGAGCCCTATGTCAAAGAACGCTGAGGCCCTGGCCGCCCGGATCCGTACGATTGCGGGTGATGCCCCGGTGCGCTTTGGGTTGATCCTTGGCTCTGGTCTTGGGCATTTGGCTCAGGCTGTGAATGGGGTCAGCATCCCGTATGCTGACCTAAAGGGCTTTCCCCATGCTGGTGTGTCTGGTCACACGCCGCACCTTGTGATCGGTGAGCTGGAGGGTCAGCGCGTGGCGATCTTTGGTGGCCGTGCGCATTACTATGAAAATGGGCGTGGCGACGCGATGCGCTTGCCGCTGGAGGTCTTGAGCGCACTTGGTGCAGAGGCCGTTTTACTGACGAACGCAGCAGGGTCACTTCATCCTGATATTGATCCAGGTGACATTATGCTGCTGTCGGATCACATTAACTTTTCAGGGCTGAACCCGTTAATAGGTGAACCGACCGACGCGCGCTTTGTGCCTATGACCGATGCCCATGATGCGACGCTACGGGCGCAGTTAAGGACGGCGGCGCAGGCCCAAGAGGTTGATTTGGCCGAAGGCGTGTACGCCTGGTATTCCGGCCCCTCATTTGAGACGCCTGCCGAGATTAGAGCCATCCGTACGCTTGGCGCTGATGCGGTTGGTATGTCGACGGTGCCTGAAGTGATCCTTGCACGGTTTTTGGGGCTGCGAGTGGCCGCGATCTCGACGATCACGAACAAAGCCGCTGGATTATCGGATGAGAACATCAGCCACGAGCATACCAAGGCGATGGCACCGCTTGGTGCGGCCAAGTTGGAAAAAGTTCTTCGACAGTTTTTGCGCGATCTTTAGGTCCAGTTTCTGCGGGCCCATCGTGCCACTTTCGAAATTGAGGCGCTGCGTCTCATTTTACCGGTCGTTGGGTTTGCTTTTCATCCGCTAATCGGCTTTTAAGGGGAAAAGCCACGCTTGGTGGACCCAGCTAATGCAAATTTACCTCCCAATTGCCGAAGTTTCGGTGAACGCCTTCCTCCTTTTAGGATTGGGAGGGATCGTTGGGGTGTTGTCCGGCATGTTCGGCGTGGGCGGCGGGTTCCTTATGACGCCGCTGCTGTTTTTCATTGGCATTCCGCCTGCTGTGGCCGTCGCGACTGAGGCGAACCAGATTGTTGCCTCGTCCTTTTCCGGGGTTTTGGCGCACCTGAAGCGACAGACTGTCGACCTCCGAATGGGGGGGGTCTTGCTGGTCGGGGGTCTTGTGGGTGCTGCCGTCGGGGTCCAAGTTTTCACGCTTTTGCGTGAAATGGGGCAAGTCGATCTGCTGGTTAAGCTGTGTTACGTGGTCTTCTTGGGGCTGATCGGTGGCTTGATGTTCATCGAAAGCTTGCGTGCGATCCGACGGTCTCGGGCGTCGGGGACGACCAAGGTGATCCGCAAACAGCGCACTTGGATTCACGCGCTGCCGTTCAAGATGAAGTTCCGGACATCGGGTCTTTATATCTCGGTTATTCCGCCGCTTGTTGTGGGCGTCTTGGTCGGAATTTTGGCCGCGATCATGGGTGTTGGCGGTGGGTTCATCATGGTGCCGGCGATGATCTACATCCTTGGTATGCCAACAAAAGTTGTTGTTGGAACGTCGTTATTCCAGATCATTTTCGTGACTGCGTTCACCACGCTGCTGCACGCGACGACGAACTATACGGTTGATATGATTCTCGCGGTCTTGCTGCTGATTGGCGGCGTGATCGGCGCACAAATTGGCGCGCGGATTGGCGTGAAACTCAAGGCAGAGCAGTTGCGTATTCTGCTTGCGATCATGGTTCTTGCGGTGTGCGGCAAGCTGGCGTTGGACCTGCTGCTGACACCCGCCGAGATCTACTCAATCGGGACAGGGGGACACGGCTGATGCGCAGGCTGTTTGCCCTCCTTTGCCTGCTGCTGCCGATGCAGGCCCATGCCTTTGCGGCCGAGGATGTCGTGGCTGACCTCAGCCAAAATCGGGTGTCGATTAACACCAGTTTTGATGGCTCAGAAATTTTGGTTTTTGGCGCGGTCAAACGGTCCCGCCCGGTGCCCATTGGCACGCCTCCGCTTGAGGTTATCATCACCGTGAGTGGCCCGTCTGAGCCCGTTACCGTGCGGAAAAAAGATCGCCGTCTTGGCATTTGGGTCAACACTGAATCGGTCGATATTGATGCCGCGCCAAGCTTTTATGCGGTCGCGACGTCCGGTGCGTTTGGTGATGTCCTAACCGAGACAGAGGATCAGCGTCACAAGGTGTCCGTTGCGCGCGCCATTCGCTCTGTTGGTGCGCCCGCCTCAATTTCTGACGCGCAGTCCTTTACCGAGGCTTTAATGCGTATTCGCGCCAATGATGAGCTGTACGTGACGTCCGAAGGCTCAGTCGAGTTGGTGCAAGAAACGCTTTTTAATACAGAAATTCGGTTGCCCGCCAATCTGGTAGAAGGCGCCTATGAGACCCGGATTTTCTTGACCCGCGGGGGTGAGGTGACGGCCATTTACAATGATGTCATTGAAGTGAGCAAAGTCGGGCTGGAGCGTTTTATTTACAATCTCGCCCATGAACAGCCGTTGGTATATGGGCTGTTGTCGTTGTTCATTGCGATTGCTGCGGGTTGGATGGCCTCTGCTGTGTTTCGATTTATTCGTTAAAAATCAACAAACTCGCTCAGGCTTTATCGTCGTTAACAACATTTTAATCCTTCACCTCTACAATAGATCAACTGTCTATGGGGAAAGGTTTGATTGTTGGAAGATCACTGGCACCGATTTAAAACCCAAAACATCCTTCATAAAACGTTTATGCCTGCGTGGATCGTCTTCGTGGTCTTTTTGCTCACGCTGGCCGTGACAGAATGGCAATCTGACATCATCCATAGTCAAGCTGAGCGCGCCGAGGTTCGCGAAACAGTGGCGCAGATTCAGACCCGTATGGAAAGCATCGTGCACTCAGATGTGCAACTGTTGCGTGGTCTGGTGGCAAGCATCGCCTTGCATCCCGAAATGTCGCAAGAGGAATTTACCAGTCTTTCACGTCAAGTAATTGATAATAATAAGGATTTTTATGGTATTTCGGTGGCCGAGGATATGGTCGTCACGATGATACATCCAATCGAGCGGCACGCGAGAGTTATTGGCCTAGACTACAACGATAATCCTGATTTTCTGAGAGTTGCCATGCAGGCGCGTGATACCAGAGAAATGGTGCTTTCGGGTCCAGTAGACCTGATTGGCGGCGGGCAGGGATTTATCGCTCGCTTTCCCGTTTATGCCGAGGTTGAGGGCGGCCAAGTATTTTGGGGCATCGTCTCGGGCGTTTTGGACATTGCATTGTTGTACGAACGGTTTGGTCTGATGGACGCCGACTTGGGTGTTACCGTTGCATTGCGTGGTCGCCACGGGCTTGGGGCGAATGGTGAAGTGTTCTACGGCGATCAAGCGATCTTTGACGCGGATGCAGTTGTTAACACGATTAATTTGCCAGTTGGTACATGGCAGATGGCGGCGATCCCGCAGGCGGGTTGGACGACATCACATGTCGCGAGCTGGTGGGTGCGGGGCCCCGTTATTCTGATTGGTTTTCTGGTGCTTATTCCTACATTCTTGATGTGTAGCATTTCGCAGCAGCGCAATGTGATGGTCAAATCGCTGTCACGCACTGAACGTCAGCTGCGTGAACAGAGCCAAGAGCTAAAAAAGCTGTCCACGGTGGTTGAATCTGCGTCCGATAGCATTGTGATCAGCGATAAGTTCGGTCGCATTCAATGGGTGAATAAGGCCTTTACGGATTTGACTGGCTACAGCTTCGACGAGGCTGTTGGAAAGGCTTATGCCCAAATTCTGAATGGCCCAGAGACCAGCCGAGAGACGATTAACCAAATCCGAGAGCATTTGGCGATGGGCCAACCTTATCGGACAGAAATGCTGAACTATACCAAGGATAAGCGCCCTGTCTGGATTGAGACGTATCTGGTGCCGACGCGGAGCGAAACAGGTGAGGTGCTGTTTACCGCCGCGATTGAGCGGGACATTACCCTATCCAAGCGTCAGGAAGAAGAGTTGGCTCAGGCGAAGGATGTGGCCGAAAAGGCGACAAAGGCAAAGTCAGAATTCATCGCCACCATGAGCCACGAAATCCGTACGCCAATGAATGGGATCATCGGTATGTCTGAGTTGCTGAAGGAAACCAAGCTTCCGGCGGAGGCGCGTGGGCATGTCAAAATTGTCCATGAATCCGCTCAGTCATTGTTGGCCATCATTAACGACATTCTTGATCTATCCAGTCTTGAAGCCGGCAAGCTGGAAATTTCGCACCATGATTTTGACCTTAGAAAATGTATCGAAGGGGCTGTTGGGCTCGTGCGGGCGACGGCTCTGAATAAGGGACTGAAAATTATGGTCGAGATGTCTGATGATCTCCCGAATTTTGTGTCTGGTGATGATGGGCGTATCCGTCAGATTATGCTGAATCTCCTTGGAAATGCGGTAAAATTCACATCCGAAGGACAAATCACCTTACGTGCCAGCCGTGATGAGCAGGATCCCCATCGATTACATATTGAGGTTGAGGATACCGGGATCGGCCTCTCGGATCTGCAAATGCCTCATGTGTTTGATCGTTTTGCGCAAGCCGATGCAGGCATTGCGCGCAAATTCGGGGGCACGGGCCTTGGTTTGTCTATTGTCCGCCACTTGGTTCAGGAAATGAATGGCGAGATTTCGGTGCGTTCGACGCTGGGTAAGGGGACTTGTTTTTCCCTCACGATCAAAGTGGCGCCAGCGGTCGACGGGCCGCCTGTTGAGGTTGTGGAACGCCCAATCGATCTGAGCGTCCTGCGGGGGCTGCGCCTGCTTTTGGTCGAGGATAATGGCACAAACCGCTTTCTTATTCACCGCTTTCTTAAGGATGCACAGCTTGAAATTTGGGATGCTACAGATGGGTTGGAGGGGATTAAAGTCTTTGAACAGGTCCAGCCCGACATCGTGTTGATGGATATGTCGATGCCTAGGCTGGACGGGGTTGAGGCGACGCGCCGCATTCGCGCGATGAACCTGCCGCAACCGCCCATTATCGCCCTTACGGCCAACGCGTTTGAGAGTGACCGCGAAGCATGCCTGAACGCTGGCATGGATGACTTTCTGTCCAAGCCGCTACAGAAAAAGCAGTTGTTGGCGACGCTTATTAAATGCCTAGAACACCACGAGCGCCATGTTGATATGCCACAACAGGTGCAGGCGGTGAACTAAGGTTTAGCGCACCATCCCAACGATCTCGTAGGTTTGATTGAGAATTGGCTCAGCAAGCTCGCGCGCACGTTCCGCGCCGCGTGCAAGAATGCGGTCAATCTCGGCTGTGTCTTCCATAAGACGCCCCATCTCAGTGGAAATGGGGGCTAATTTGTCTACGGCGATCTCGGCCAAGTCTTGCTTGAAGTAGCCAAACAGTTTGCCGGCATTTGCCTCAACCACTGTGGCGGGGGTTTCTTCGGTCAAGGCCGCCCAGATGTTCACAAGGTTGCGCGCCTCTGCCCGAGCACTGAGGCCATCGAGCGTTTCGGGCAGCGGATCGGGATCGGTCTTGGCCTTTTTGATCTTTTTCGCGATTTGGTCGGCCGTATCCGTCAGGTTGATCCGAGTCATGTCGGATGGGTCCGACTTTGACATCTTTTTGGTGCCGTCGCGCAGGTTCATCACCCGTGTCGCGGCGCCTTCAATCACGGGCTCAGTGATCGGAAAGAAGTCCACGCCAAAGTCGTGGTTGAACTTTGCGGCAATGTCGCGCGTCAGCTCAAGGTGTTGTTTTTGGTCCTCACCCACGGGGACGTGTGTCGCATGATAGATCAGAATGTCTGCGGCCATCAGCGCGGGGTACGCGAATAACCCAAGGGATGCGCCTTCGGCATTTTCGCCCGCTTTGTCTTTCCACTGAGTCATTCGACCCATCCAACCCATGCGTGCCACGCAATTGAAGATCCAAGCCAATTGCGCGTGCTCGGGAACTTGCGATTGGTTGAACAGGATTGATTTCTCAGGGTCGATGCCGCTGGCGATAAAGCCTGCACACAATTCCCGCGTGTTGTGGCGCAATGCGGCGGGATCGTTCAGCACGGTCGTGATCGCGTGCAGATCGACCATGCAATAGACCGTCTCGAACGAGCCTTCGTTTTGCATATCCACGAACCGCTTCATCGCGCCCAGATAATTGCCTAGCGTCAAACCGCCCGACGGTTGGATGCCGGAAAAAACGCGCTTGGTGAACTGGGCTTCGGACATGGGGGCCTCATGGGAAGGATCGAGAGTGGTCCTTTCGCTTAGCGAGGCGGTGCTGGGGCGTCAACCAAAGGGGCGGGCTGCGGCTGGTCTTGGGGGGCATTCCGCGTTAGGCGTGGGCCAATAATTGCACAGGACGCATATGCATGAACGCCGATCCAAACGCTTCTCCCTTTCTTGATGTGCCGCGCACTGTTGTCGCCTTGGCGGCGGTTATCGGCGGAGTAGAGGGGATGTTTTCCCTCGCGCAAGCGGGTTATCTGGGCGGAGACGGCGGCATCGGCTGGCGGATCAACGCCATTAGCGACTTTGGCTTTAGCGGCGAAATCCTCGATTGGATGATCACGACGGGACAATTCCCTCTCGAACATCTGCGCCGTTTTGTGACCTACCCTTTCCTCCACCTTAGTTTCACGCATGTGCTGTTTTCTGTGGTTTTCATCCTTGCGATCGGCAAGGCGATTTCGGGCGCTTTCGGTGGGTGGCGACTGCTGGCCGTGTTCTTTGGTGCCTCGATCTTTGGAGCGTTTGTCTACGGCTATTTGTTTGAGTTTCTGACGCCTTTGATCGGCAGCTATCCGGGTATTTATGGATTGATTGGCGCGTTTACCTTTCTGTTGTGGGTGCGCGCGCGGGTTTTGGGTGAGGCACCGATGAAGGCGTTTTCCTTGATCGGTTTCTTGTTGGGTATTCAGTTATTATTCGCGGCACTGTTCGGATCAACTGGCGATTGGGTCGCGGATCTTGCGGGTTTTGTCGCGGGCTTTGGGATGTCGTTTTTCCTGATTCCGGGCGGCTGGACCCGTTTGCGTGACAGCCTGCGCGGCTAACGCCGCAACGCCGCCCGCAGTTCACGAAGCTGGAATGCGCCGCAAAATTGACCCGCGACTGCGTATGTTGCGATGCCCACCGCGACCAGAATGGCCAAGCCGAAATATCGCCATCCACCCATGCCCAACACTGGGCCAAGGGTGATTTCGGCAAACCACAAGACCGCGCCCATGATGAGTGAGGCAAAAACCACGCGCCAAATGCGGCCCTTGAATTGTGAGTCAAATGTCGCGGCCTGTCCGATATCGCGGCTGCCGCGCCACAACAGCCAAACCATGCCCCATCCCGCAAGCGTGGTTCCAAGGGCGGCGGCCATAAACCCAATGAACGGGGCCAGACCAATGGCAACGGCGGCATTGATGAACAGTGAAATAACCGCGTAGCGCAGGGGGGCTTTTGTGTCTTCGCGGGCGAAGAACAGGGGCTGAAAGACCTTTTGCAGGACAAATGCTGGCAGGCCCGCGCCATAGACGATCAGCGCGAGCGCGGTAAAGGCCGTGTCGTCGGCGTTAAAGGCTCCGCGTTCGAACAAGACGGACACAAGAGGCACGGCCAAAACCACAAGTGCGACGGCCGCCGGAATGGTCAGCAGGAGTGCAAATTCACCTGCGCGGGAAAATGCCTCTTGGCCGCCAGCCTCATCTTGGGCGCGGACACGGCGCGCCAATTCAGGAAGCAGAACCACGCCGATTGCGACACCCACAACACCCAACGGCAATTGGTACAAGCGGTCGGCATAGGCCAGCCACGCGACTGCACCTTCAAAATAGCTGGCGACTTGGCGGCCGACGAGCAGGTTGATTTGCATCACGCCGCCCGCCAATGCCGCTGGACCGGCGATGATCGCTAGTCGTTTTAGTTCTGGCGTCATGCGGGGGCGGCGTATCGTAAGTGTGTGGCCCGCTCGGCGCGCGGCCCAGTAGACGAGGCCCAATTGGGCCATGCCGCCTACCGGCACACACCATGCTAGGGCGGTGCCAATAGCCAATGGTGTTGGCGTGGAGAAAACCGCCACGCCCAACATGCCTGCAATAAATACAAGGTTGAGCAAAACAGGTGCCGCCGCCGCTGCCAAAAAGCGGCTGTTGGCGTTCAGTAACCCTGAGACAAGTGCCGCGAGTGAGATCATCAGGATGTAGGGAAACGCGATGCGTCCGTAGATGACCGCAAGAGAAAACCGCTCATCCCCCGCAAAGCCCGATGCCATAACCCAGACCAGTGCCGGCATGAACACCACACCCAAAACGGAGAAGACCGATAGGATGACGAACAACCCCGTGAACGCGTCGCGGGCAAAGTCATCTGCCTCCTCTCCGCCCTCTAGTTTTTTGGCGTACATCGGCACAAAGGCCATGTTGAAAGCGCCTTCGGCGAAAAACCGGCGGAACATGTTGGGCAGGGAAAAGGCGATCAAGAACGCCTCGGCCACGCCGCTTGTGCCCAGAAACCGCGCGATAAAGATATCACGCATGAAGCCCAGCACGCGGCTGGCCATTGTCCAGCCTCCGACAGTCAGGAACCCTTTTAGCATATCTTAGGCGCCCGCCCGTTCCTTGACGCGTGCAATCGCGGCGCGCAGCTTTTTCTCTAGATCGGCTTGTTTGGACTTGGAGTGCAGTTTGAGCCCAAACATGTCCTTTACGTAAAACACATCCACGACCTGCGCGCCGTATGTCGCGATGGTGGCGGTGGCGATATAGATGTTCGCATCCGCAAGAGTGCGGGTCAGATCGTACAGCAGACCGGGGCGGTCACGGGTATCAACCTCAACGATCGTGTAGATCTCTGACCCTTCGTTATCGAAGGTGATCGACGTGGGTACCGCAAAGGGGCGCTCGCGTTTCTTGATCTCACGACCTTGCAGCGCGTCAGAGGTGATGACCTCACCGCGTAGGGTTTTTTCGATCATACCGCGCAGACGCGGTAGGCGGCTCGCCTCGTAGGGGTGACCGTCACCGTCCTGCAGCCAGAACACCGACGTTGCGTAGCCATCCTTTGAGGTAAACGTCCGCGCGTCGATAATGTTGGCCCCAACCAGCGACAACGCACCTGCGAGGCGGGTGAACACGCCGGGGTGGTCTTCGTTGGCAAAGAGAGCACGGGTCGCATCCCGCTCTTCATCGGGTTCCAATTCAACCTTGAATTCGTCGGCGGCGATGTCCTGTAACATATGGGCAAAGCGCACCTGCGCCCCGGTGGGCAGGCCTTGCCAATAGGTGCCGTAGTGGCGACCGATCTCGGCGCGGAGCCGTGTTTCAGTCCATGTGTTGGGCATGGCGTCGCGGAACAACTTGCGGGCCTTGGCCTCACGGGTTTCGCGGTTCACGTCCTCTAGGCCGTTTTCGAGCGCAAGGGCCGTGGCGCGGTGCAGGGCGCGCAACATCTGCGCCTTCCAGTTGTTCCACACATTCGGACCCACGCCGCGAATGTCACACACCGTGAGCACAGTCAGCAGGTCCAACCGCTTACGCGTTTTGACTGCTTTGGCAAAATCACGCACCGTGCGCGGATCGGAAATATCCCGTTTTTGGGACATGTCGGACATCAGCAGGTGATAGCGCACCAGCCATTCCACGGTCTCGACTTCTTCTTTGCGCAGGCCAAAGCGCGGCGCGACTTGGCGGGCGATCTGCGCCCCAAGCACCGAGTGATCTTCGGGCCGCCCCTTGCCGATATCATGCAACAGCATCGCGACATAAAGGACCCGGCGATTAACGCCTTCTTCCAGAATGGATGAGGCCAGGGGCAGGTCATCGCGCAGTTCCTCACGCTCAATCTCTGCGAGGTTCGAGATTACCTGAATCGTATGCTCATCCACGGTGTAGCTGTGATACATATTGAACTGCATCATCGCGACGATGGGTGCGAACTCTGGCAGGAATGCCCCCAGAACGCCTAGCTCATTCATGCGCCGCAGGGACCGTTCGGGATTGCCGTGTTTCAGCATCAGCCCAAGGAATAACTTGTTGGCCTCGGGGGCCTCACGTACCTTTTGATCGATCAGGTGCAAGTTGGCCGAGATCAGCCGCATCGTATCGGGGTGCAGCAAAAAGCCAGTGCGCAGCGCCTCTTCGAACACGCGCAATAGGTTGATTGGGTCCGACAAAAACGCGGCCTCGTCCTCAACATTGATGCGTTCTTGGTGCAGCACGTATGGGGCTTTTAGTTTTTTGGGGCGCTTGCCGCGCAAAAATCCAAAGATGCCCGGCTTTGATTTGGTGTTGTCGGCCTCAAGTGCTGTGAGCACGATGCGGGTCAGCTCACCAACCTTGGTCGCGTGCCGGAAATAGGCCTGCATAAAGTGTTCAACACCGCGCCGCCCGCCTCGGTCAGTATAGCCCAATCGCGCAGCAACCTCGACCTGCATGTCGAACGTCAGGTGATCAGCGGCGCGGTTTGTGACCAGATGCAAGTGACACCGCACTGACCACAAAAACCGCTCTGCGGCTTCGAAGCTTCTGAACTCTTCGGGGCGAAAGACGCCTAAATCCACGAGGTCCGCGGCATCGCGCACGCCGTACCGATACTTTGCGATCCAATAAAGCGTTTGCAGGTCCCGAAGGCCGCCCTTGGCCTCTTTGACATTCGGCTCCAGCATATAGCGCTGTCCACCTTGTTTGCGGTGCCGTTCACTGCGCTCGATGAGTTTGCCCTCAACAAACTCGGGGATCGTCTGAGAAAACAACTCAGCCCAGAGCCGGTCACGCAAATCCGTGGCTAACGCGCCGCGTCCGCAGATAAGCCGCTGTTCCAAAAGTGCTGTGCGGATGGTCAGGTCTTCTCGCCCAAGGCGGAGGCAATCCTTTACTGTGCGGCTGGAATGCCCGACCTTTAGCTTCAAATCCCACAGCATATACAGCATGGATTCAATCACGCTCTCGACCCAAGGGGTCATTTTGTAGGGCGTGAGAAATAGCAGATCGACGTCAGAATGTGGGGCCATTTCGCCGCGCCCATAGCCGCCTACGGCCAGCACGGCGATCTGTTCCCCTTCGGTCGGGTGCGGGTTTGGGTGCAGCACGCGCGTGGCCACATGGAATACGCATTCCACAATGCAATCCGTCAGGAAACTATAGGCATGGGTGACACGGCGGGCGCGGCTTGGGTCGGCCTCAAACCCGGCGGCAATGGCGTCGCGGCCTAGGGTGCGCGCATCGCCCAGTGTCTCAACGGTGGCCTTGCGGATCGCGCTGCTGTCAGGGGCGTTGGCCAATGCAGCTTCAAGCCTATCGAGCATCATTTCGATGTCGAATATCTTACGGCCCTCAACGATCAGGTCGCTGGGGGTAAGTGTGCTTAGGTCCCGCGGTAAACGGCGGGGGGTGGAGGTCCTAGAAACCTGGGGTTCCGAAACGTCTTGGGGCAGGGGAGATCACCTGAACTTGGCCGTCAATGATTTGCGCGATGGCTAAGGCACGTTCATTGGTGCCATCGGCTCGAAGTCGGAATACCCCGTTCACGCCTGCAAAGCCAGAGGGCTGCGTCAATGACGCGGGGCTGATTTCGCCTGCGTCGCGGACCACGGCACCAATCGCCGAAATGCCGTCAAATGCAAGGCCTGCAAGGGGGTGCGGGGCGCGCGCAAATGCGGCTTGGAAGCGGCTGTCAAATTGGGCTGAAAGCCCTTGGTCGGGGAGCGCGAACCATCCACCCTGGAGCCCTGCAAGACTAAGTGCCTCAGATGGAACATCCCAACGGGCAAGGCCCATGAACTGAACCTCACCGGGCTGAATGCCGTTTTCTGGCAGAAGTTGTGCAAAGATTGGCAACGCGCCGGAATACGCAGAGGTGAAGAAAACCGAATTGGCGCCAGCCTCTCGGACGGCGTCACGCACGACGGGTACGGCGTTGAACACGCCTTCCTGCGACAATTCATAAGGGATCGCGGCCACAAGTGTTGCGCCGGATTTGCTTGTTGCTGATTGCACCGCTGCTCTGGCGATGTTGCCTGCTGTATCGTTGGCATGCAGGATCGCTATGCGGTTGCGCCCTCGGGTTGTGGCATAGCTGATCACACGGTCTGCGGTGTTTTCAAATGTGTTTCCAAGGACATAAACATTGCCGCCCGCGACGGATGTGTTGTTCGAGAAACTCAGGACCGAGATGTTGTCATTGGCCACCGCAACGCCGACTGCGGCGGCAACGTCTGCATAAAGCGGCCCAAGGATCACCTTTGCGCCATCATCCACGGCGCGCGTGGCGGCGGCGGCCCCAATGGTCGCGTCACCCGCTGTTTCATACACCCGCAGATCAAGGCGGACCCCCGCTAGGTCGCCAATCGCAAGGCGGGCGGCGTCCTCTAGGGCCTGTGCGACCACACTGTCACCCGCATTTGCGGACCCATAGGGCAGAAGAATGGCAACCGGAACCGCGCGGTCGGGTGAAACCGTGCGTGCGCCTCCGCCGGGAAAGTTGGCCTGACATCCCGCAACGGCCAGCGCACCCAAAACCAACATCGCACACCGCGAAACACGCGAAAAAAGCCACCCGACCATAAGACCCACCCTTTGAATTAATGCGGGAAATCATCGAAATCCCATAGACCTTCTGCCGAAACTAGAGCCTATAGTCAGCCAAGTAAACGATGCGAAGGGAATTGAGCATGACGCGCGCCACATCGCCACTGAGCGCCAGCCTTGCCCCGGGGCTTTACCTTGTTGCCACGCCAATCGGTGCTGCGCGGGACATCACGCTGCGCGGGCTAGATATTTTGGGTGCGGCAGACATGCTTGCGGCCGAAGATACGCGAACGGCACGCAAGCTAATGGAATTGCATGGAATTTCGCGCGATGGCCGTCAGATTGTAGCATATCACGATCACAATGGCCCCACTGCACGCCCTCGGTTGTTGGCGGCATTGCAGGAGGGAAAATCCGTGGCCTATGTCTCAGAGGCCGGCACGCCAATGGTCGCCGATCCGGGCTATCAGTTGGTGCGTGACGCGCATGATGCGAATGTGCCGGTGTTTGCGGCACCCGGTGCGTCGGCGGTTTTGTCGGCGTTGTGCGTCGCTGGGCTGCCCACGGATCGTTTCTATTTTGCAGGGTTTCCGCCCAGTTCGGCCAAAGCCCGCGAGACGTTCCTGAAAGGGCTCAAGACGATTCCGGGGACGCTGGTTTTGTATGAAAGCCCAAAGCGGATTAGTGAATTATTAAAGGCATGTCTGATAGTTTTGGGGGATCGCGAATGCGCTTTGTGTCGCGAACTCACTAAGAAATTTGAAGAAACACGCCGTGGTATGATGTCTGACGTTTTGACCTCTGTGATTGATCACCCTCCCAAGGGCGAAATTGTCCTCGTGATTGGTGAAGGTGCCGATGAGGTAGCCTCTGAAGGGGATATCGAAGCGGCGCTGCGCGAAGCACTACAAACGCTCAAGGTCAAAGAAGCGGCTGCGATGATCGCGGAGGATTTCTCGATTCCACGGCGGGATGCGTATCAGATGGCTTTGAAACTGGGCGATAAATGAGCAGTCTTACCAATTATCTTGCTGGATTGGCCGCGGAACAATCTGTCGCCATTCAATATATTCGCAGTGGTCATACTCTTCTGTCGCATCGCTGGCGCGGCATTGGAGGTGAGATTGACCTCATTTTTGTGAAAGCGGGCACTTGCGTTTTTGTTGAAGTGAAGAAAAGCAAAGCGTTTGCACGCGCTGCAGAAAGTCTAGGCCCCCGGCAGATCCAACGCCTTTTTCATGCCGCGGCTGAATATCTTTCTGGGCAGCCAAAGGGTGATCTTACGCCGTCGCGGTTTGATGTGGCTCTTGTGGATCAGTCCGGCCAGATCGAGGTTATAGAAAACGCATTGTGCGCTTAGACGTGCGTACTTGTGCGTTGCGCGGCCCGTCTGACTGCGCCATCTAGATAGAGATGGTTAAGTGGAGACGGACATGACGCTGCGTGTAGCATTCCAGATGGACCCTATAATGGGTGTCGATATCAGTGCAGATTCAAGCTTTCGATTGGCGCTAGAGGCGCAGTCGCGTGGGCATGAGCTGTTCTATTATCCACCAACTGCGTTGGCCTATGACACGGGTCGCATCCTTGCGCGTGGCCATGCGATGGAAGTCCGCAATGTGCTGGGTGATCACGTCACTTTGCAGCCGGAAACTGAACTCGACCTTGCATCCATGGATGTGGTTTGGCTGCGCCAAGACCCGCCGTTCGACATGGGTTACATCACGACGACGCATGTGTTGGACCGTCTCAAGGGCGAGGCGTTGGTTGTTAATGATCCGACGTGGGTTCGCAACTGGCCGGAAAAGCTGATGGTTCTGGATTTCCCGGACCTCACGCCGCCGACGATGGTGACGCGTGATTTGGAGACGTTGAAAGCTTTCCGCGCGCGGCATGGTGACGTCATTCTCAAGCCGCTTTATGGAAATGGCGGTGCGGGCGTGTTTCGCCTGACGCCGGAAGATCGCAACCTCAATTCGCTGCACGAATTGTTTTCGTCCGTGAACAATGAACCGCTAATCATGCAGAAATTCCTGCCTGCCGTGAGCGCAGGTGATAAGCGGATCATCCTTGTGGACGGAGAGCCGATTGGCGCGATAAACCGTGTCCCGGCAGAGGGCGAGACACGATCGAACATGCACGTTGGGGGGCGCCCCGAGCCAGTTGGTATGACGGATCGCGATCTTGAGATTTGCGCCGCAATTGGGCCGAAACTGCGTGAAGCGGGGCAGATTTTTGTCGGGATCGACGTGATCGGTGACTACCTGACTGAGATTAATGTCACCTCTCCCACTGGTCTGCGGGAGCTTGAAGCATTTGATGGGGTCAATGGAGCAGGGCTCATCTGGGATGCGATTGAGCGGAAGTTGACGCGCTAAACCTTAGGAGCGGCGACCAATCGGTATGACAGCGCCTCCCCGATGTGTGGCGTGTCTATATCAATATCCCCTGCCAGGTCAGCGATGGTACGCGAAACCCGCAACACCCGGTGGTACCCTCGCGCGCTGAGCGAAAACCGGTCCGTTGCGAGGTCGAGCATCGCTTGGCCGGCCTGTGTTGGGCGGCAGACATCCATCAATACTTCACCTTCGCAGTCAGAATTTGTGTGGGTGCCTTCGATGCTTGAGTAACGCTCGGTTTGGATCGCGCGGGCTGCGGCCACCCGTTCTGCCACCTGAGCGGAGCTATCGCAGGTCGGTTCACGTTTCAACTCATCGGCGGGGACTTGTAGCATTTCGATCCGCAGGTCGAAGCGGTCTAGCAGCGGCCCTGAGATTTTTTCGATGTAGTCCGCGCCACAGATAGGGGCCCGGCCACATGCAAGATTGGCGTCATAAAAGTGCCCGCACCGGCATGGGTTTGCCGCAGCGATGAGTAGAAAGCGGCAGGGGTAGCGGACATGTGCATTCGCGCGTGAGACAACGACCTCACCATTTTCAAGGGGTTGGCGCAGGGACTCGAGCGTTTGGCGCTGATACTCCGGAAACTCGTCCATGAACAAAACACCATTATGCGCGAGCGAAATTTCGCCCGGTCCGGCCCCTTTGCCACCGCCAACGAGTGCGGGCATTGATGCCGTGTGATGTGGGTCGCGAAAGGGGCGTGTTCGGGCAATACCTCCTTCGCCAAGCAGGCCGGCGATCGAGTGGACCATCGAGGTTTCCAGTGCCTCAGCCGGTGTGAGGTCTGGTAAAATGGAAGGCAGCCGTGCCGCGATCATGGACTTTCCACACCCGGGGCTGCCGACCATGAGCAGATGATGCCGCCCAGCAGCGGCAATTTCGAGCGCACGTTTCGCGCGGGCTTGCCCCCTAATGTCGCGTAAATCGCGATCATGTTGAATTGGTGCAAGGTGGGTTGGATGTGCCTGTGCGAGAGGTTTGGCACCGGTGAAATGCGCGAGCAGTGCCGCCAAGCTGGACACGCCAAACACACGCGTGGCCCCGACCCAAGCGGCTTCTGTGCTGCATTCTTCGGGGCAAAACAGTTCGGTTTCAAGGGTGCCGGCAGTGACAGCGGCAGGTAGCGCGCCCTTGATCGGGATCAGCTTGCCGGAAAGAGATAGCTCTCCCAATGACATTATGCCCGCGACTTTATCCTGCGGGAGCATGTCAATCGCCGCAAGAATCGCGGCGGCGATCGGTAGATCAAAATGCGCACCAGATTTTGGCAGGTCGGCTGGGGATAGGTTTATCGTGATCCGCTTTGACGGCATTGCCACGTTCAAATGCGCGAGCGCGGCGCGCACTCGGTCTTTTGCCTCACTGATGGCTTTGCTGGGAAGCCCGACGATTGAGAATGACGGCAGTCCAGGCGCGAGCGCGCACTCTACCTTAACTGGCCGAGCGACCAATCCGTCAAACGCGACGGTGTATGTACTTGCGAGCATTGCGCCCCCTCGATGGCATCTTGGGACAGGATTAGCGGCAAGGTGTTTACGATTGGTAAAGCTTCATGAATGTTGGCCATGCTTCTGGGTCGGCGCAGGTTTTGTCTCGGCAAGCCTTATTGCAGAAGCCAAAGACCCGCCCATCAAGTTTAAGGAAATGAGTGACCGGGTCGCCTGAGTATGGGCATTTGTCATTCTCTGAGGGACCTGCAGCAACCGGTTGAGCAACTAGTGCTTTTGGCCCAGTCCATGGTCCCTGTGGGAGGTCTTTGTCGTATTCGCTAAGCGTCCGATCACGTGCCTCACCCATGGCGCGCCAGCGGCGGAAGGCAGGGTCATGCAAGTGCGCACTCACATACGCTTGGGTTGCTTGGTCAACCAGCAATCCGTATCCCGCGATGCGGGCGGCGATCGGTGCGTAAAAGGCATCGACTGCGCCATAGTCACCAAATAACCAAGGCCCCCTCCCACTCAGGCTGCGAGCATGATCCCACAACATGCTGATGCGATTGATATCACGCAAAACGGCTTCTGATGGTGAAAACCCCTGCCACGCATGCCGCAGGTTCATGGGGCAGTCACTGCGTAATACCATGAAACCACTGTGCATTTCGGCAATAAGCGACCGCGCCGCGCTTCGGGCCTTTGGATTATGCGGGAGTAGGGGCAGATCGGGGTGGGCCTCAATGATCCCTTCAAAGATCGCAAGGGAATCGGTCCAAACGGCCCCAGAAGGCGCGCGCACCGCAGGGACAGTTGCAGCGGGAAACCAAGGCTTCAGGTCCTCCGCAAATCCCGGTTGATAGAACTCAGTGGTATGAATGTTCACGGGGATGTCAAAGCGTTCAAACAACAGCCAAGCGCGTAGGCTCCAGCTTGAATATGATTTGTCGCCGATCAAAAGGTCATATGTCATGACCTGAGCATAGCCCTGTTAAATGCAGGCATGCCAATGATGTTTTTGCGGCGTCCTCATCACGGATGGTGATTGGCGAAATCACCCTCAAACCCGCTCCCGTTCCACGTGATCCTTGTGATTGATAGCGGCTCAATCACTTGTCCGAGGGCAGTATAGGGTGTGATCTGTAGCGCGCGCGCCCACTGCGTGAGGATCACCCCCATATGGGCAACAATGATGATGTCGGAATAGGCGCCCGTTAACATATCGCAGCCCGCATTTACTCTTTCGGTGACGTCATTCCAGCTCTCGCCACCGGGTGCTTTTTGCGCACCGGGCGCGTCAAAAAAGGAACGGCACTCGGGGCTGTCGATTGCGTCAAACGTTTGGTTTTCCCACTCTCCGTAATGGAATTCGCGAAAGCGTTTTTCATGCGGAAGCCGGGATCGCGTGCCCTGTATGGCGTCTGCTGTGGTCCGCGTACGGAGCAAATCGCTGCTAACGATTGGCGCATCAGGCAATGCGGCGCTGACGCGGGCGATCTGGTCTGTGTTTGACAGATCGGCTGGTAAATCGGTCCAGCCTACCATCGTTTTTGCATGGGTTGGGCCATGACGAACCCACCAAAAACGGGTCATTGCGGCACCTCTGGCAGTGTCCCTTTGAGGGCAAAGGGCAGCCCAGACATCACTGCAATCACGCTGTCGGCTTGCCGAGCGGCTGCTTGGTTGAACCGTCCTTGGATATTGCGAAACGCGCGGCCCATGGAGGTGTCTGGCACAATCCCTTGTCCCACCTCATTGGTGACGATGACAAAGGGCGCGGGCGATTGGCTCAAGGCTTTTAACACCCGTGGCACTTCTTTAGCAGTGTCGCCGTCGGCCATCATAATGGCGGTTAACCACATTGTGGCGCAGTCGATTAGGACGGCCTCCCCGGGGGACACTGTGTTGATCGCGGCCGTCAAATCGGTTCCAGTTTCGACCGTGTCCCAGCCGTCGTCGGCACGACTTGTACGGTGCGCGCGGACCTTTTCCGCCATTTCGTCATCCCAAATCTGTGACGTTGCGAAATATTTTTTCGGTAGGCCGGAAGAGGCTATAAGGCGCTCTGCATAATGGCTTTTTCCAGATGCAGCCCCACCGGTCACTAGGGTGAGCTTTGGTAAAATCAACATTAATTATGACCCCCGGTGATCCAACATCTGTCGCCCCCCGTATCACTTGTAAAACCAAACCAACAGTCTTCAGGGGGCAATCATGGCCTTGGATTTCAACAGCGATACAACATTATCCCGTCGTGCGATGAAGGCAGAGTTGCTGGACGCCGAAACGGAATTGCAACTCGCCTATGCGTGGCGCGACCAGCGAGACGAGGCGGCCTTGCACAGACTGATCACAGCATACATGCGGCTGGCGATCTCAATGGCATCGAAATTTCGCCGTTATGGCGCACCCATGAACGACCTCATTCAAGAGGCCGGTTTGGGCCTCATGAAAGCCGCTGATAAGTTTGACCCCGACCGTGGAGTACGCTTTTCGACGTATGCCGTTTGGTGGATCAAAGCGTCGATCCAAGATTACGTGATGCGGAATTGGTCGATGGTGCGGACTGGTTCGACATCCTCGCAAAAGTCGCTCTTTTTCAACATGCGCCGCGTGCAAGCTCGGCTCGAGCGTGAAGCACAAGCTGCAGGTGAAAACCTAGATCGGCACCAATTGCGCCAGATGATCGCGACAGAAGTGGGCGTGCCATTGCACGATGTTGAGATGATGGAAGGTCGCCTGTCCGGCTCAGATTTCTCTTTGAATGCAACCCAATCATCTGAGGATGAGGGGCGCGAATGGATTGATGCGCTTGAGGATGATGGTGCGCAGGCTGCCGAAACCGTAGAGCATCGCCATGACACGGACACGCTGCGCGAATGGCTGTTGTGTGCCCTAAACGCCCTTAATGAACGTGAACGGTTTATCGTCCGAGAGCGAAAGCTGCGCGACGCACCTCGGACGCTCGAAAGTCTTGGCCAAGAGCTGAAACTCAGCAAGGAGCGTGTGCGCCAATTGGAGGCCGCTGCCTTTACCAAAATGCGCAAAAGCCTCGAAGGCCAGTCCAAAGAGGTTCGAGCCTTTTTCGTATGATTAATAGCAATCAGCTGCTTGCTGGGGTCGCGTTGGCATTTGCAAGCGCGACCCTATCTACGTCTGCCGTCGCCCAAGAGGATTGGA
Organism: Thalassobacter sp.; assembly: GCF_982993085.1. Lineage (NCBI taxonomy): Bacteria > Pseudomonadati > Pseudomonadota > Alphaproteobacteria > Rhodobacterales > Roseobacteraceae > Thalassobacter > Thalassobacter sp. Next base: position 53,446 of record NZ_CEZFMW010000005.1, read on the forward strand.
TCGCGCGTCTGGCAGGTGCTGATGTCGTTCTTTTAGGCGAAATTCACGACAACCCTGAACATCACTTGCGGCAGGCAGAGGCGATTGCGTCCCTGTCCCCGGCGGCTGTTGTTTTCGAAATGTTGACGCCAGATCAGGCCAAGGCACTGGCGGGGGGCGTGCCAAAGCAGGCAGAGAACGTGGCCGAGTTGTTGGAATGGGACGATTCTGGCTGGCCGGACTACACGATGTATCACCCGGTATTCCTTGCGGCGGATGGTGCCGCAATTTATGGCGCTGCCCTGCCTCGTGCCCAAGTTCGTGCCGCAGTTTCTGGCGATATAGCGGCCCTTTTCGGTGAGGGCGCCGATATCTTCGGATTGGATCGGCCGTTAGAGCAATCTGAACAAGAGGCACGCGAAGCGATGCAAATGTCGGCGCATTGTGATGCGTTACCAGCAAACATGTTGCCCGGCATTGTCGCGGCACAGCGCTTGCGTGATGCACATTTTTCACGTGTGACGCTTATAGCATTGGCTGAAACGGGCGGCCCCGTAGTCGTCATTACGGGGAATGGCCACGCGCGCAAAGACTGGGGGATGCCGGTCTACCTTGCGGCCGCGGCGCCCGAGGTAACAGTGCGGGCGCTTGGCCAATTTGAGGATGACCCTGCGCTGGACGCGCCATTCGACATCACACTCGTTTCAAGCGCGGCAGAGCGTCCCGATCCGTGTCTGGCCTTTCGCTGATCTTGCCCCTCTGCGCGGCGCACCGTAACGTCCAGCCAACCTAACTGCCGTGGAACGCCAGCCATCATGCTTCAAAACAAGAAAATCCTCCTTATCATTGGTGGCGGCATTGCAGCGTTCAAGTCGTTAGATTTGATCCGCCGTGCCCGTGAGCAGGGGGCTAAGGTTATCCCGGTTCTAACCCGCGCGGGGGAAGAGTTTGTAACGCCCTTGTCCGTGTCCGCATTGGCGGCGAACAAAGTGTACCGCGACCTGTTCGACCTCACGGATGAAGCTGAGATGGGGCATATCGAGTTGAGCCGCGCCGCCGACTTGGTCGTGGTTGCACCCGCTACGGCAGATCTGATGGCTAAGATGGCTCAGGGTTTGGCGAATGATCTGGCATCCACGCTTTTGCTCGCGACGGATAAGCCCGTGCTGATTGCGCCAGCGATGAATGTGAAAATGTGGGAACATCCCGCCACGCAGCGCAATGTTGCGACGTTGACGGGCGATGGGATCAGCTTTGTGGGGCCGGACCATGGTACTATGGCTTGTGGCGAGTTTGGCCCGGGTCGGATGGCCGAAGTCCCTGAGATCATAGCCGCTATTCAAAGGTCCTTCACTGCGGGGCCGCTGGCTGGGCGCAGAGTGCTCGTGACCTCCGGTTCGACCCATGAACCCATTGATCCAGTTCGTTATATCGCCAACCGGTCATCTGGAGCACAGGGTGCAGCGATTGCAGGCGCGCTGCAGGATTTGGGGGCCGAGGTTGTCTTTGTGACAGGTCCGGCCACCGTGCCGCCACCGCACGGGGTACAGGTTGTGCAGGTTGAAACGGCAGATCAAATGCTTCACGCGGTCGAGGCTGCGCCTGCTGTTGATGCCGCCGTCTTTGCCGCAGCTGTTGCAGACTGGCGTGTCGACAACAGTTCAGCCCACAAGATGAAGAAAGACGGGAGCGGCAAGGCGCCGGCCTTAGCGTTTTCGGAAAATCCAGACATTTTGAAAACAGTGTCCGGATGGGGTGACAAACGGCCCAAACTGGTCATTGGTTTCGCTGCTGAGACGGATGATGTTCTTGCAAACGCAACTGCGAAGCGGGTCCGTAAGGGCTGCGACTGGATCGTGGCCAATGATGTTTCTCCAGAAACCGGGATTATGGGTGGCACTGAAAATGCGGTCACCTTAGTGACCGAAGCTGGAACGGAGGCATGGCCCCGCATGAGCAAATCAGAGACGGCGCACAAGTTGGCGGACCGTATTGCAAAGGCCTTGGCATGAACGTTCGGATCGCGGTGATGCGCGCGGACTGGGCGGATCCGTCTGTTGATTTGCCGGACTATGCCACGTCAGGTGCGGCAGGTGCGGACGTGCGCGCGAACTTACCGGCTGAGCGTCGTGAACAGGGGCAAATTTTGGCGCCCATGAGCCGCGCTATCGTGCCGACAGGTCTGCGCATTGCGATCCCTGAAGGGTATGAGTTGCAACTACGCCCACGCTCTGGCCTAGCCTTCAAGCAGGGACTGACGCTGATCAACACGCCTGGCACAATCGACAGCGATTATCGCGGCGACGTGGGTGTTTTGATGATTAATCTTGGGGATGAGGCTGTTTCCATCGCGCATGGTGATCGGATCGCCCAGGCGGTGATTGCTCCCGTGCATCGTGCTGAGTTCGTTCAAGTTGACGGCTTAGATGATAGCGCGCGTGGCGTGGGTGGTTTTGGCTCAACGGGGATCCGCTGATATGATTTTGGTTTTTGGTGTTGCGGCTCTGATATGGAGCATTGGGCACATTCTGCGGCTGCCAATGCAGGCGCGTTGGCTGATGCTCGGGCTTTTGTATATCGCCGTTCTTGGCCTGCAATTGGCGATGCCTGCCGGCGCTCCCTTGCGTGAGGCCACGGGTGGCAGTGCATCGATGTGGTTGATCTTTGGCGGGCTTGTCGGTGTGATCTGGCTTTACCGCGGCGCGCTTGGCAAACTGCGGGCCCGTGCTGATCAGACCCAAAAAAGTATCGCACAAGAGCAAGCTCCCTCTCAATCGGCGGGCATGTCCGAGGTCGAGTTGGAGCGTTACGCCCGCCACATTGTTATGCGCGAAGTGGGCGGCCCGGGTCAGATGCGTCTGCGCGGTGCCAAAGTTCTGGTGGTTGGGGCCGGTGGTCTGGGCGCGCCTGCGCTTATGTATCTAGCCGGTGCTGGCGTGGGCACGATAGGTGTGATCGATGATGACATCGTCTCGCTTTCGAACCTTCAGCGGCAGATTATTCATACCGATGACCGCTCTGATATGCCCAAGGTGTTCTCAGCCGAGACGGCGATGAAGGCCCTCAACCCGCATGTTAATGTGCGTCCCTATCAGCGTCGGCTGACTGCCGACATCGCCGAAGACTTGTTCGCCGAATATGATTTGGTCCTTGATGGATCGGACAGTTTTACGACGCGGCAAATGGTGAATGCAGCGGCGGTGGCCACGGGCACGCCACTGGTTGCTGGGGCAATTTCACAGTGGGAGGGGCAAGTGACCGTCTATGACCCCGCCGGTGGCGCCCCATGTCTTGCGTGCATCTTTCCGCAACCGCCTGCCGCGGGGCAGGCTCCATCCTGTGCCGAGGCCGGGGTGATTGGGGCATTGCCGGGGGTTGTCGGGTCAATGATGGCCCTAGAGGCGATCAAGGAGATCACGGGTGCCGGTGAAACGCTACGTGGTAAGATGCTGATTTATGACGGTCTTTATGCCGAAACACGCAGTATAAGCATTAAGCGCCGCGCAGATTGCGCGTGCTGCGGCAACATCTGAACGATCACATCTGCGACATCCTGTCATTCCCTCTATGCTTGGGGTGAATTTGACCTATCTGCTATTTCTGAAATTTCTGAAATTAATGTGTGATGGGAAAATAGATGAAAATGGCGCCCCTTCTTCAAGAGTTCGTTCTCCATTTCGGTGAGATGGGCAGTCGTTGGGGTATCAACCGTACCGTTGGCCAAATCTACGCAGTGTTGTTTCTATCGAAGACGCCCTTGAACGCTGAGGAAATCACGACTGCACTGGGCATCAGCCGCTCGAATACCTCCATGGGTTTGAAGGAATTACAGGCATGGAATCTTGTGCGATTGCGCCACCTGCCCGACGATCGAAGGGATTATTTCACTACCCCCGACGATTTATGGGAGATTGTCCGCACCCTTGTCGCGGAACGAAAAAAACGCGAAATCGATCCGACGCTGACCAAGCTGCGTGAGCTGGAAATGCAGGGCGCGCAGGGCGATCCCTATGCGGAGGCCCGCATCGCCGAGCTGCGTGAGCTGATCGAGATGATGTCCACCTTCTACGAAGACATGAATCGGCTTGAGACTGAACGCTTGGTCCAACTGATGACGCTTGGCGCCAAGTTGGGCGGCTTGGTCGAAAAAACCAGCCGTCTAAACCCCTTTACCCGCACCAAAGGCTAGACACATGATGGATACTCTCCTCCTGTCGCGCATCCAATTCGGCGCGAATATTTCGTTTCACATCCTTTTCCCCACGATCACTATCGCAATGGGCTGGATGCTATTGTTTTTCAAACTGCGGTTCCAATGGACCGGTGATGAAAAGTGGATGGAAGCTTATCGGTTCTGGGTGAAAATCTTTGCCCTCAGCTTTGCCATGGGGGTCGTGTCGGGCATCACAATGTCGTTCCAATTCGGGACAAACTGGCCCGGATTTATGGAAAAAGTCGGCAATATCGCGGGGCCGCTCCTCGCGTATGAGATCATGACAGCGTTCTTCTTGGAGGCGGTTTTTATCGGCATCATGCTCTTCGGGGCGTCCCGCGTGCCGGTTTGGCTGCATACGACTGCAACCTTCCTTGTGGCCTTTGGGACGACAGTCTCTACGTTCTGGATTATCGTGTTGAACTCTTGGATGCATACGCCCCAAGGATTTGAAATGATTGACGGCGTAGCCCATGCAACCGATTGGTGGGCAATCATTTTCAACCCCTCTATGCCCTACCGGTTCGTGCACATGTTACTCGCATCGGGGCTAACCGTGTCTTTCTTGATCGCGGGCATCAGCGCGTTCCGCTGCCTTTTGGGTGATCGGTCGCGCAGCGTCGCTGCGACGCTGCGTACGGGGCTGGTCTTTGGTGCGCTGCTTATTCCGGTCCAAATCTTGGCGGGGGATTTTCACGGGCTGAACACGCTGGAACATCAGCCTGCTAAGGTTGCCGCGATGGAAGGGAACTGGGACACGCGATCCAACGTGCCGCTGGTTGTGTTTGGCCTTCCAAATGAGGACACGCGCACCAATGATTTCGCGATTGAGATCCCAAATCTTGCGTCGATCATCCTGACCCATAAGGCCGATGGTGTCGTACCCGGTCTGAACGATTTCGTGGCGGAGGACGGCACGATTTTGCACCCCCCAGTGAGCAAAGTGTTTTGGTCGTTCCGCGTCATGGTCGGCACAGGTATGGCGATGATGCTGCTGAGCTGGGGAACACTGGCCCTAATGGCGCGTCGTGATGATCTGGGCCGACGATTTCAGGTTGGCTGCATTCCAACGCCGATCCTGCTGTTTATGGTGCCTTTTGCTTTCTCGGGGTGGGTGGCAACGCTGGCGGGCTGGTACACGACTGAAATTGGCCGTCAACCATGGCTGGTCCAAGGTGTGATGAGCACGGCCGAAGCGGTGGCTGACGTACCTGCGCCGATGGTTCTAGGCACGTTAATCGCCTATCTTGCGATCTATGCGGCATTGTTAACCGCTTATATCAGCGTCATTTTCTATCTCGCGACCAAGGCCACGAAGGGCGATAGCATCCGTATGGCGGTGCGTGGCTCTGGCGAGGCGCAGGTCAAAATTTTGACCCCGGCGGAGTAACCCAACATGTCCATTTTTGATGATCCGTCCGTTTGGTTGCCGCTCGTTTTTGCAGGACTAATGGGGCTTTCGATCCTGATTTATGTGGTGCTGGATGGCTTCGATCTGGGCGTTGGTATTTTGTTTCCCCTTGCAGAGGACGCAGAAAAAGACCGCATGATCGCGTCTATTGGCCCGTTTTGGGATGCAAATGAGACATGGCTCGTTCTGGCTGTCGGGCTTTTGCTTGTGGCTTTTCCATCGGCGCACGGAGCGATCCTGACAGCGCTATATTTGCCAGTTTTCGTCATGCTAGTGGGGTTAATCCTGCGCGGCGTCGCCTTTGAGTTTCGGGCCAAGGCACGGGCCAAGCGAAAGGACATGTGGAACCGCTTTTTCTGGATCGGCTCGACCATGACCTCGCTGGCGCAAGGCTACATGCTGGGCATCTATATCATGGGGTTGCAGCAAACGTGGTTAACCGTGGCATTCGCCCTCGTAACGGCGGTGTTCCTGACGGTCGGCTACAGTTTCATAGGAGCGGCTTGGTTGATCCTAAAAACCGAGGGTGCGTTGCAGCGCAAAGCAGTCGCTTGGGCCAAGGGTGGCGTCTGGGGGCTCGTGCTTGGGTTTGGTGCGATCTCGCTGGCATCACCGGCGGTATCGCCTCGGATTTTCGATAAGTGGTTCAGCTTTCCAGAGGCATTCTATCTTGCACTGTTGCCGCTGATGTCAGCGGCATTGGTGGGGGTGTTGTGGTTCTCGTTGCGTCGTTTGCCGGCTGACAATGACCATTGGTCGTGGGTGCCGTTTGTGACCTCCTGTGCCTTGTTCGTGCTGGCTTTTATCGGCTTGGCTTACAGTTTTTATCCCTACGTGGTGCCCGAACAGATCACGATCTATGAGGCGGCGTCTGCGCCAGAATCTCTGATGATCATCCTTATCGGGGCTTGCGTCGTGGTGCCCACGATCCTTGCCTACACGGTGATGGCTTATGTGATTTTTCGCGGCAAAGCGACTGAACTGCGATATGATTGAGTCCGCGCAATAATGCACATGGGGTATATAATGTGAATAGTTGCGTTTGATTTCAAACATGCCAAATGGAGTGAAAGCAAACCAACTCACTAAAGGCATCCCCATGACCCAGACTGTTCTGCATATCGATAGCTCTATCCGCGCCGAAGGTTCCGTTAGCCGCGCGTTGTCGCAAAAAATCACCTCTCGCTTTGAGGGCGCGACCATCTTGCGTCGTGATTTGGCCGATGGTGTGCCGCTGATCGATGGGGCATGGATTGGCGCGAACTTTACTCCAGCAGCCGACCGCACCGATGAGCAAAAGGCCGTTCTGGCCACGTCAGACGCGATGGTCGCAGAGCTTCAGGCCGCTGATGTGATTGTCATCGGGACGCCGATTTACAATTTTTCCGTAACCGCCGCGATGAAGGCTTGGATCGACCTGGTCGCCCGTGCCGGCGTGACGTTCGAGTACTCTGAAACTGGCCCCAAAGGTCTGTTGACTGGCAAACGTGCCATCATCGCAATCGCATCGGGTGGCACACCCGTCGATAGTGAGATCGACTTCGCTGGTCGCTATATCCGCCATATCATGGGCTTCATCGGGATCACCGATGTAGAGTTCGTGAAAGCTGATAGTCTCGGCAATGGCGGGGACGAAAAGATCGTGCAAGCCAACGCTCAGGTCGAGAAAATCGCAGCCTAAAAATCAGCCGTGACGTCCGGCAGGTTCAGCGCGTGGACAAGATCCCGCACTTCCTGCCGGGCGGCAATATTGGACATGTTCATATTGGCGATACCAATATCGCGCAGGTCCAAAAGGGTCATGCCGCGGGGAAACAGCTCACGGAAAATGACCCGCTCGGTAAAGCCGGGGGCAACGCGAAAGCCGATACGCTTGGAAAGTTGATCCAGCGCCTCGCCCACTTTGCGTTTGTTGTGCATCTGCTGGGCGCCGAGACGGTTCCGCAACACCAGCCAATCAATTGGCTTTAGCCCAGCTTTGGCGCGCAGTTGCCGCGCATGCCAGACCATTTCGGAATAGACCGAAGGCCCTTCAATCTTGTTGGTATCTGGGTCGACTTTGGCCAATAGGTCAAAATCCACAAAACTATCGTTCAGGGGGGTGACCAGCGTATCCGCCAGCGAGTGGGCGACTTGGCTCAGCCGTGTGTGCGAGCCGGGACAATCGATCACAATAAAATCGCTGTCTTTTTCCAGTTCAGCCACTGCAAGTGACAGAGACTTGTCGAACGGGTTCTCATTCTCATTTAACGTCGCGCGATCTACCTTGGGCAGTTCGATAAAGCGGGGCGTGGGCAGGGTGACGCCGTTTTTCTCACCATAAGACAGGCGATTTTCCATGTACCTGGTGAAACTCTTTTGGCGCAAATCCAGATCAAGCGCGCCAACGCGTTTGCCCATCCGCGCAAGAGCCGTAGCCATATGCATGCAGGAGGTGGACTTACCCGAGCCGCCTTTTTCGTTACCGAATACGATGATGTGTGCCATGCGGGCGTTTCCCCAAGATATGCTTATCAGCCACTATAGGTAGGAAGTGCAGGCGGGGGAAGCGGCTGCGCAGTCAGAATACGTCGCTTTTTGTCGGCTTTGGGCTGGGAATGCCGAAAAGACGCTGCCAGCATAGGATTATCGCACGTCTCCGGAGGGTAACGTCATGGCCAACGCCTTCACTGAGTTTCTGCATGAGACCAAGCTGAGTGACATTCCACCCCAAATGCAGGCGCTTGGGCGGCAGTGGCTGTTGGACCTGTTGGGGGTTGCCACGGCAGGTACCCAAACCGAATTGTCTCGGGTAATCCATGGTCATGCCTCGGCGCATTTCGGGTCGGGGGCTAGGTCGGCGAGGATGCTGTTTGATGGTCGCGCCGCGAGCCCGCCCGGGGTGGCCTTGGCAGGGGGCTGCACGATTGATGCAGTGGACGCCCATGATGGGCACAAGCTGACCAAAGGCCATACCGGGTGCGGGGTTTTGCCCGCCCTAGCGGCCCTCTGCCAGGCAGAAGGGATGGACGATGACCAAGAGTTCCTTGCGGCCTTCATTCTAGGGTATGAACTGGCGACCCGCGCAGGCATCGCGCTGCACCGGACGACTTGCGATTATCATACCTCGGGGGCATGGGTTGCATTGGGCGCGGCGGGGCTGGGCGCGCGTGTGATGGGACTGACGGGGGATCAGACACGCCACGCCATCGGGATTGCCGAATACCATGGGCCGCGCAGTCAGATGATGCGGGTGATTGATCATCCGACCATGCTCAAGGATGGGTCAGGTTGGGGCGCTATGTCCGGGGTTTCGGCGGCCTATTTGGCGGCTGACGGGTTTACTGGCGCACCTGCCATCACAGTAGAAGGCGCGGATGTGCGTGATCTGTGGGAGAGCTTGGGTCAACGCTGGTGCATCGCGGAGCAGTATTTCAAACATTTTCCTGTATGTCGTTGGGCGCAGCCGCCAGTGCAGGCAGTTTTGGATTTGCGCCGGGCGCATGGGCTTCAATCTGAGGCGGTGGATCACATCCAGATTGAGACGTTCCATCATTCAAAGCGGCTGGCGACGCGGGAGCCCAAAACCACCGAGGAGGCGCAGTATTCAACGGCCTTTCCTACCGCCGTTGCACTTGTGCGGGGCCGGGTGGACCCAGCAGATGTGGCCGATGCTGCACTAAATGATCCGGAAATCACGCGGATCGCGCAATGCATGCTGATCAACGAAGACGCGGGCTTTACCGCAGCCTTCCCTGAACGCCGGATCGCGCGGGTGACGGTCGTGTTAAAGGATGGCCAACGCTTGACCTCAGCGGACACAGAGGCTCCGGGAGATCCGGAACACCCCGTTAGTAATGTAGATGTGATGGCGAAATTCCACGCCTATGCCACACCTGTCCTAGGTGCAGACCGAGCCCGCGCAATCGAAGCGGCGGTGGACGGTTTGGGCAAAGGTGGTGGGCTAAGCGCCTTGCGGGCCGCAATCCTGCCCGCACCCTAGGCTCCAACGCAAAACGCCGCCCCAAAAAGGAGCGGCGTTTCGTTAATCCGAAGATCAGGCGTCTTAGAAGCCCAGACCTGCGTACTTGTTTTTGAACTTGGACACGCGGCCACCGGTGTCCATCAGGCGCGAGTTGCCGCCTGTCCATGCAGGGTGCACGGAGGGGTCGATGTCGAGCGACAGTTGATCGCCTTCTGCGCCCCAAGTGGATTTCATTTCGACCACGGTGCCATCCGTCATTTTGACGTTGATCGTGTGATAATCGGGGTGGATCTCTTTTTTCATGACAAAAGCTCCTTACGCGTCTGCGGATGCGC
>NZ_CEZFMW010000006.1:0-59807 GCF_982993085.1 Thalassobacter sp.
ATATCACCGATGAAATGAAGAACTCGTTCATCGAGTATGCCATGTCGGTGATCATTTCGCGGGCCATTCCGGACCTGCGCGACGGCCTCAAGCCGGTGCACCGCCGTATTTTGTACGCGATGCACGAAACCAACAATACGCACGAAAAATCCTACCGTAAATCGGCCCGCCCCGTTGGCGACGTGATGGGTAAATACCACCCCCACGGCGACAGCGCGATTTATGACGCACTGGTGCGGATGGCGCAGGATTTTTCCATGTCGCTGCCCTTGCTCGACGGTCAGGGTAACTTTGGCTCGATGGACGGCGATAACCCGGCCGCCATGCGTTACACCGAAGTGCGGATGGACAAACCCGCCGCCTCGCTGCTGGCAGACATCGACAAGGATACGGTCGATTTTCAAGACAACTACGACGGCAAAGACCGTGAACCTACGGTATTGCCTGCGCGCTTTCCCAACATGCTCGTCAATGGTGCGGGCGGTATTGCGGTTGGTATGGCTACGAACATCCCGCCGCACAATTTGGGCGAAGTGATCGATGCCACCCTCGCGCTGATCGAAAAGCCCGACCTCGATTCCATGGAATTGATGGAATACATCCCCGGCCCCGACTTCCCAACGGGCGGCATTATGCTGGGTCGGTCCGGCGCACGCAAAGCCTACCTTGAGGGGCGCGGGTCGGTTGTGATCCGATCCAAGACGCGGGTCGAAGAGATCCGCAAGGACCGCTACGCGATTATCATCGATGAAATTCCCTATCAGGTGAACAAGGCCACGATGATCGAAAAGATCGCCGAAATGGCCAAGGAAAAGCGCATTGAGGGCATCGCCCACGTGCAGGACGAAAGCGACCGGATCGGTGTACGCGTTGTGGTTGAATTGAAGCGTGATGCCACCGCCGAAGTCGTTCTGAACCAGTTGTTCCGCTTTACGCCCATGCAAACATCGTTTGGTTGTAACATGTTGGCCCTGAACGGCGGCCGCCCCGAGCAGTTGACCCTGCGCCGGTTCCTGACATCCTTCATCGATTTCCGCGAAGACGTGGTCGCGCGCCGCACGGCGTATGATCTGCGCAAAGCACGCGAACGGTCCCACATTTTGTGCGGCCTCGCCGTGGCCGTATCGAACGTCGACGAAGTGGTCGCCACGATCCGCCGCTCAGCCGATGCCGCAGAGGCGCGCGCCGCCCTGATGGAACGTCGCTGGCCCGCAGGCGATATCGCCGCCTACATCACGCTGATCGACGATCCGACCCACAAGATGAATGAGGACGGCACCTACAACCTGTCCGAAACGCAAGCCCGCGCGATCCTTGAGTTGCGCCTGCAACGCCTGACACAGATTGGCGTTAAGGAAGTCACGGATGAGCTAGAAAGCCTCGCGGCGGCGATCAAGGATTACCTCGATATCCTTAGCTCCCGCACCCGGATCCTGTCGATCATCTCGGACGAATTGCGCGAAGTGCGTGAGGCCTTTGCCGTCGACCGTCGCACCGAGATCGTTGATTGGTCCGGCGATATGGACGACGAGGACCTGATTGAGCGTGAGGATATGGTCGTGACCATCACCTCGGCTGGCTACATCAAACGCACACCGCTTGCCGATTTCCGCGCGCAAAAGCGCGGCGGTAAGGGCACGGCTGGCATGGCAACCAAAGAAGAAGACGTGGTCACCACGTTGTTCGTCGCCAACACGCACACGCCGCTTCTGTTTTTCACAACGGACGGCATGGTCTATAAGCTGAAAACGTGGCTGCTGCCGCAGGGCGGTCGGACGTCCAAAGGCAAGGCGCTGGTCAACATCCTGCCGATTGGTGCAGGCGTTTCAATCGCCGCAGTGATGCCCGTGGACCGGGCCGAAGAAGACTGGTCGGACCTTCAGATCGTCTTCGCGACCTCGGCCGGCGATGTCCGCCGCAACAGCCTGTCCGATTTCGCCAAGGTCATGCGTAACGGCAAGATCGCCATGGAACTGCCCGAAGGCGTCACCATGGTGAACGCGCGCATCTGTACCGAGGATGACGATGTCATGCTGATGACCTCTTCGGGTCGTGCAATCAGGTTCCGGTCAACGGACGTGCGGGTTTTCCAATCGCGTAAATCGACCGGTGTGCGCGGTGTCCGCCTGACGGGCGATGACACCGTTGTGTCTATGGCCGTAATCCGCCACTTCGAGGCAACGCCCGACGAACGCTCTGCCTACCTCAAGATGCGCCGTGCGGTTGCGGGCCTTGCGGACGACGCTGAGGTCGGCACCGACGACGAAGACGTCAGCGCCAATGCCACAATCGACCCTGAACGCTACGCTCAGATGTCCGCCGCCGAGGATTTGATCCTGACGATTACGGCGCAGGGCACGGGCAAACTGTCGTCGTCACACGATTATCCTATCCGTGGACGTGGCGGCATGGGCGTGCAAGCCATCGACAAAGGAATGCGTGGCGGGGCAGTTGTCGCCTCCTTCCCGGTTGAGATCGAAGATCAGATCATGCTCGCGACATCCAAGGGCCAGTCCATTCGCTGTCCCGTTGAGGGCATTTCGTTCCGGTCGCGCAGCGCCGGTGGCGTGAAGGTCTTTAACACCAGCAAGGATGAAGAAGTCGTCTCTGTTGCGTGGATTGCCGAACAAAGCGAAGACGAACCCGCCGCAGAATAGCGGCGGGGTGGCGGGCATCTAGCCCCTCCCTTTAGCGCAAACATTTGAAAACATGGCGTGATGCGCCATGTTTGTCCCACATGGCAGATATGCGCATGCCAAAATGTCGCATCGAATTCTTGATTTTCAACGTAAACCCGTATACTACCGCATACAGTGTGAGAGCCGAAACTGGCACCGCATAGGAGGAGTTGTACATGGGTCGTTGGTTCACCGGCTGTCTAAGTGTGTTGGCTATTGTGGTCGTGGCGAAGGCCTACACCGGCTGGCATCAGGCCCGTACAGATGCGCCAGACCTCATCGTTGAGGCAGCTTCTTTGATCGCTCAGGGGCGTGGTGCGCACGATCTAGGCCCAGGTCGGGTCGATCAGGTGCTGGCCGCGCAAGACCCAAATTTCTTTCACCACAATGGTGTCGACCTCAAAACGCGCGGCCCCGCAACAGACGGCACCGTGACACAAACACTCGCCCGCCCCGTGGCAATTGCCAGCATGGTGCCCGGCGTTGGCAAAGTCAGCCGCCTCACTTACACCCTCGCCCTTGATGAACGGCTGCCAAAAACGGCGCAGCTTGCGCTGTTTCTTGATCGTGTTGAAATGGGCCATGCACCAGACGGGACTTGGATCACCGGTTTTTTCAAGGCTTCGGAACTGATGTTTGATCGGGCCCCTGCAGAGCTGACGGATGATGAATTCTTGGGCCTTTTGGCCGCGATGCATGGTGGCGCTGCCCTGATGCCACCTGCCGAAGCCACCCCATCTCGGGTCGCGTATCTGGGTGTTTTGCGGGACTAACACTGCTTTATCTCAAAAAGCTTGACTGTATACTATAGTATACATACTGATGCGCGCATCACTTGCTCCGATGCGCGCCAGCATAGGCGTGCAGAACCCAAAGGCGTTTCGCATGACCAAAATCAAGGTAGACAACCCCATCGTTGAAATGGACGGCGATGAAATGACCCGTATCATGTGGGATTTCATCAAGACCAAGCTGATCCTACCCTATCTCGATATTGACCTGCTGTATTACGATCTTGGGATCGAAAGCCGCGACGCGACAAGCGATCAAATCACCATCGATGCCGCCGAAAAAACCAAAGAAGTCGGCGTGGCCGTCAAATGTGCAACCATCACCCCGGATGAGGCACGCGTTGAAGAATTTGGGCTCAAGCAAATGTGGCGATCCCCAAATGGGACGATCCGCAACATTTTGGGGGGCGTTGTATTCCGTCAGCCGATCATTTGCCGCAATGTGCCGCGGCTTGTGCCCGGCTGGACCAAGCCGATCGTGATCGGGCGCCACGCTTTTGGCGACCAGTACAAAGCCACGGATATGAAGTTCCCCGGGCCGGGCAAACTGACGATGAAATTCGTCGGCGAAGACGGCACCGTGGATGAGCGTGAGGTGTTCAACGCCCCCTCTGCCGGAGTGTTCATGGGGATGTATAACCTTGACGATAGCATCCGTGACTTTGCACGCGCCTCGTTCAACTACGGGCTCAATATCGGCTGGCCCGTTTATCTATCCACGAAAAACACCATTCTAAAACAATATGATGGCCGTTTTCTTGAACTTTTTCAGGAAGTATTCGACGCTGAATTCGCCGACCAGTTCAAAGAGGCCAGCATCTGGTATGAGCACCGGTTGATCGATGACATGGTCGCCTGCGCGATGAAATGGAACGGCGGGTTCGTTTGGGCCACCAAGAATTATGATGGTGACGTGCAATCCGACACCGTCGCACAGGGTTTCGGCAGCCTTGGGATGATGGCATCACAACTCATGACCCCAGATGGCGCAATCGTAGAGGCCGAGGCCGCACACGGCACCGTCACCCGCCACTACCGCCAGCACCAAGCCGGGGAACAAACATCAACTAACTCCATCGCATCGATCTACGCTTGGACCGGGGGCCTGAAACACCGTGCCAAGCTGGACGACAACCAAGAGCTGATGCGCTTTGCCGAAACGCTCGAAAAGGTCATTGTCGATACCGTAGAAAGCGGCTTCATGACCAAGGATCTGGCGCTTTTGGTGGGGCCCGATCAAGGATGGCTGACAACGATGGGCTTTCTGGAAAAGATCGACGAAAACCTGCAAGCCGCGCTCTGAGGATTTAAATAAAAAGCGCCCCGTCTGGTCCAGACGGGGCGCTTTTCCATGAGACTGTTAAGTCGTTAAAACCGCTTCGGCAGCCTTGATAGCGGCCTCGGCATTCGCGGCATCCTTGCCACCGCCCTGGGCCATATCGGGGCGACCGCCGCCGCCCTTTCCGCCCAATTCCGCAACGGCGGCCCGGACCAAATCAACGGCAGACACATTCCCCGTCAGATCTTTGGTAACGCCAGCGGCCACGGCGGCTTTGCCGTCTGCATCCGCGATCAAGAGGACAATACCGGACCCCAGTTGTTCCTTGTAACCATCAACGAGACTTGGCAAATCCTTGCCCGATACGCCGGACAAAACCTGTGCCATGAAGGGCATCCCCGCAACATCCCGCGCCTCGGCCTTGGGCGCACCAGCACCACCAGACATAGCCAGCTCACGGCGCAGCGTCGCCACTTCGTTTTGCAGGGCCTTACGCTCTTCCATCAGGGCTTTCACCCGCTCTGGCACTTCGGCGGCGGGCGCTTTCATCGCCAGTGCGGCATCAGCAAGACGCTGATCTTGCGCCACGAGGTATTCAAATGCGGCAGCCCCTGTCAGGGCCTCGATCCGGCGCACCCCCGCGCTAGAGGCGCTGTCGCCCAGCGTGACGAACAGGCCAATATCACCGGTTTGGCGCACATGGGTCCCGCCGCACAGTTCAAGCGAATAGCTCGCGCCTGAGGTCCCTTTGCCCGAGCCCGCCTGCGTGCCCATCGACACGACGCGCACCTCGTCGCCGTATTTCTCCCCGAACAGGGCCTGCGCCCCAAGCGCGCGCGCATCGTCCGGCGCCATCACACGTGTCTCAACGGCGGTGTTCTGGCGGATATAGGCATTAACCTCTTGCTCAACAGTCTTAAGCTGTTCTGCGGTCAGGGCTTTACCGTGGCTGAAATCAAACCGCAGACGGTCTTCGGCATTGAGCGAGCCACGCTGCGCGACATGATCACCCAAAGCTTCGCGCAGCGCTTCGTGCAGAAGGTGCGTGGCGGAGTGATTGGCGCGGATCGCGGTCCGGCGCGAATGATCTACTTCCAACTCAGCCGCTTGGCTGGTCGAAATCGTGCCTTCGGTCACCTCTGCGATGTGCATGAAAACGCCATGCGCCTTGCGCGTATCCGTGATGCGCGCAACACCCGTGTCGGTTTTGAGGGTACCTGTATCCCCGACCTGCCCGCCGCTTTCAGCGTAGAACGGCGTCTGGTTCAGCACGAATGCCACGCTGTCGCCTGCCGTGGCATTAGCGATTTCTACACCATCTTTAACGATGCTTAGCAGCTGACCTTCGGCCTTTTCGGTATCGTAGCCAAGGAATTCGGTCGCGCCATGGGCGTCAGCAATTTCAAACCAAACGGCTGCATCCGCAGTTTCGCCAGTGCCAGACCACGCCGCACGGGCCTTGGCCTTCTGGGCTTCCATCGCGGCATCAAACCCTTCGGTATCGACCGAGCGGCCCTTTTCGCGCAGAGCATCTTGGGTCAAATCAAGAGGGAAGCCGTATGTGTCATACAGCTTGAAAGCTGAGGCGCCGGGCAACGCGTCATCCGCGCCCAGACCTGCCAGCTCGTCGTCCAACAGTTTTAGGCCACGATCCAGCGTCGTGCGGAAGCGTTCTTCCTCAAGCAACAACGTTTCGGAAATCATGGACTGGGCTTGCACCAACTCAGGAAATGCCTGCCCCATCTGGCGTACCAACGCGGGAACCAAACGGTGCATCAACGGGTCCTGCGCGCCCAAAAGATGCGCGTGACGCATGGCACGGCGCATGATCCGACGCAGCACGTACCCGCGCCCTTCGTTCGAAGGCATCACGCCATCGGCAATCAAAAATGATGTGGAACGAAGGTGATCCGCAATCACGCGGTGGTGCACGTTTTTCGGCCCATCGGGATCAACGCTCGTGGCGTTTGCCGAGGCCTCAATCAGGTCCCGCATCAGGTCGGTTTCGTAGTTGTCGTGCTTGCCCTGAAGCAACGCGCCAATCCGTTCCAGCCCCATGCCCGTATCGATGGATTGCATTTCCAGTGGCGTCATGGACCCGTCAGCGAACTGTTCGTTCTGCATGAAAACGATGTTCCAGATCTCAATGAAGCGATCGCCGTCTTCGTCCGCAGAACCGGGAGGGCCACCCCAAATATGTTCACCGTGGTCGTAGAAAATTTCAGTGCATGGGCCACAGGGACCTGTGGGCCCCATTTGCCAAAAATTATCAGACGTCGCGATCCGAATGATCCGCTCTTCGGGAACCCCGACCTTTTTCCAGATTTCAAAAGCCTCATCGTCGGTATGGTAAACAGTCGTATAGAGACGGTTTTTGTCGATCCCAAAGTCTTTGGTGATCAGCTCCCACGCGAAACGAATGGCGTCTTCTTTGAAGTAGTCGCCAAAGCTAAAGTTGCCCAGCATCTCGAAAAACGTGTGGTGACGCGCAGTGTAGCCCACGTTGTCGAGGTCGTTGTGCTTGCCCCCGGCGCGCACGCATTTTTGCGATGTCGTCGCGCGCTTGTAATCGCGATGCTCCAGCCCCGTGAACACGTTCTTGAACTGCACCATGCCCGAGTTGGTAAACATAAGGGTCGGGTCATTGCGTGGCACAAGGGGGGAGCTGTCCACCACTTGGTGCCCATTTCTTTCGAAATAGTTAAGAAAAGTGGAGCGAATATCGTTCAGGCTGGCCATGATGGATCCTACGGGTGTCTAGCGTCACGCAGATGTAGCTGCGCGACGCGGGGCTGTCCATAAGGCGAAGGCTTAGCGCTACGAAAAAGGGCGCCATAAGGCGCCCTAAATGCTGTGGATTTCGTCGATCAGATCACTCGTCGAGGATCTCATCCTTGTCTTTGTCATCCATCTGGAAATCCAACCCGTGTGCCGCGCGGATTTTATCCTCGATGTCGATTGAGATATGGCTGTTTTCCTTAAGGAAGTTCTTGGCGTTCTCACGGCCTTGGCCGATCCGCTCATCACCGTAGCTGAACCACGCGCCAGACTTGTCGACCACACCTGCTTTGACGCCCAGATCAAGCAACTCACCCATTTTGGAGATGCCTTCTCCGTACATGATGTCAAATTCCACCTGCTTGAAGGGTGGTGCAACTTTGTTTTTCACGACCTTCACACGGGTCGCGTTGCCCACGATTTCATCGCGATCCTTAAGGGCACCGATGCGGCGAATATCAAGCCGGACAGACGAGTAAAACTTGAGTGCGTTACCACCAGTGGTGGTTTCGGGCGAGCCAAACATAACGCCAATCTTCATCCGGATTTGGTTAATGAAGATCACCGTGCAACCAGAGCGGTTAATAGAACCGGTCAGCTTGCGCATCGCTTGGCTCATCAGGCGGGCGTGCACGCCGACCGAGCTGTCGCCCATGTCGCCTTCGAGTTCCGATTTGGGTGTCAAAGCCGCAACCGAATCGACAACAACCATGCTGACCGCGCCGGAACGCACCAGCGTATCAACGATTTCGAGGGCCTGTTCACCGGTGTCAGGCTGGGAAATCAGCAACTCATCCAAGTCCACGCCAAGACGTTTGGCGTATTGCGGATCAAGAGCGTGCTCAGCATCCACAAAGGCGCAGACGCCACCCTTTTTCTGCTCTTCCGCGATGCAATGCAGCGTGAGGGTCGTTTTACCCGAGCTTTCTGGACCGTAAATTTCAACAATCCGGCCTTTGGGGATGCCACCAATGCCAAGCGCGATATCAAGACCCAGGGAGCCTGTTGATGTCGCCTCAATCTCTTGGATAGCGCCTTCGGCCCCGAGCTTCATAATTGAGCCCTTGCCGAATTGCCGCTCAATCTGAGCCAATGCGCTGTCGAGCGCCTTTTGTTTATCGCCTGAACGTTTATCTGCCATGTCGAGAAGGTTGCCTGTTGCCATGAGTTAGCCCCTTATTCCATAGCCCCATGCGGCCAGCAATGAAGCATTTGTTCCGGTATTGTTCAATACATGAGATCAAAACAAGAACAATTCAAGATAAATCTGTATTATTCACTTTTGCGTATGCACGGTTAATGAATGGTTACTGTCGATGCGCATCACGAAAAAATACCGCAAATAACGCACAAACTGCTGTTAAGGTTTATTAATTGCGCGGATATCCGGGTTCTAATCCCTTAGGGAACAATCAAAACGCGCCTCAGTGCAGTTGTTTTTGAACCGTTTGCGTCAGCTCCGCGAGCGAGAACGGTTTTGGCAAAAATACCGAATTTGGAACGCCCGCGCGGTCATCATCAAACGTTTCCTGCGCGTAGCCCGACACAAAGACCGTCTTGACCGCAGGCCGGTCCTTAAGCGCCAGTTTGACCCACGATGGGCCATCCATTCCCGGCATCATCACATCGGTAACGAACAAATCGACGTTCAAATCTTTGTCCGATAGCTGCTCAAGTGCATCCTCTGCGCTGGCGGCTTCTAGGACGGTGTAGCCGCGCAAACGCAAAGCACGCGAAGCAAATGCCCGAACCGGGGCTTCATCCTCAACCAACAGCACAACTTGCTCTTGATGTCGGGGCACACTGGAAAGTTTTTCCGCTTTCATTGGCGCGTGCTCTTCCTGCGTGATCCCTTCTGCTGATTTTGCCGAAAGCGGTATCAGCATGCGAGGATCAGCAGCCACCTGCGACGTATTCGACGACCGTGGTGGAAGCGCCGTGGCCGACGCCTCATCATCATCATCGTCTCCATCATCCGCAGGGAAATACAGTGAGAATGTCGCGCCTTCCCCCACGATGCTGTCAGCAAAGATAAACCCGCCCGTTTGCTTCACAATCCCGTAGACCATCGAAAGGCCGAGCCCCGTGCCCTCACCGGTACGTTTCGTCGTAAAAAACGGTTCAAAAATACGGTTCAATTGGTCCTTGGGAATGCCCTTGCCAACGTCCGACACGCTGACCACCACATATTGCCCCTCGGGCACGGTGACCCGATCGCGTGAAAAATCTTCTTCGAGGTACTCGCAACGCGTCTCAATCCTGATTTCACCCCCATCTGCCATCGCATCGCGCGCATTCACGACGAGGTTCATCATGACCTGCTCCATCTGCCGTCGATCCGCGCGCACGGGGATCAACCCAGGATCGTGCGACAGCGTCAACTGCACGCGCTCCCCCACCAAGCGGTTCAAAAGATGGGTCAAATCACCAAGCGTGTCACGCAGATCCAGACGCTCCAGCTGAAGGGTTTGTTTGCGCGAAAACGCCAAAAGCTGCCCAACCAACGCCGCAGCCCGGTTGGCATTTTGACTGATCTGCACGAGGTCCGCGTAATCCGCATCGCCCTTGTCATGGTGCAAAAGCAACAAGTCGCAATGGCCCGAAATCGCTGTTAGCAGGTTATTGAAGTCATGCGCCACGCCACCCGCAAGCTGCCCGATAGCTTGCATTTTTTGGCTTTGAACAAACTGCGCCTCTAGCGTTTTTAACTCAGTCGCATCCGTCAAAACCGCGACCAAAGACCCGTGCCCATCAATCTGAACGCGGCCAAGCGCGATCTGCAAAAACCGTTCTGGCACCGAACGGGCCACACGCACAACTTCTGAGCGGCTCAGCCCGCGCCCTCGTGCAGCATCACCAATCCACTCGCCCACAGAGCGGCCAAGCCCTTCGACCAGCGATTGCACCGTTGCGGTACCTTCGGACAGTTGCGGCAATAGGTTGTGAGCCAAACGGTTCGCGCCGATGATCGAACCATCAGAGTTTAGGTGTAGCAACGGGACCGGCAGGTCATCCAGCACAGGCAGAAAGCCAGAAACATCATCCGTGCTCGGGGCCTCTGACGGGAACAAGTACACCTCGGACCGACCAACGTTGCCCTCCGCCTGGAATACTCGCATCGGTAGGGTTTTGCCGTCCAGAACCAGATTGTGGACAAACCCATCGCGCAGGGGAAGTTCCTCAAAAATATCTTGAAGTCGCTTTACCCGACGCCCGAGCGCAAGGCGCAGGGGTTCATTCATATGCAAGATTGCACCTGATCGACTGACCGTCATCATCGGGATGGCAATGCCATCACCCGCACGATCTGGCCGCTCTGCGATGTCCTCTAGCCGCCACAAAAATCCGGGATGCACATGTTGTACCGTCAGACGAATGTGACCACGCCACGTGACGATATCTTCGCGCGCGGCACCAACCTCTGCGGCGACAGAACGCAGCCGCAGTACCACCGCATCCGGGTTCGCAAACAACGACGCCACAGAGCGACTGACCGTTTTGCTGCGGCACCCGCCAAAACGGTCAATTGAAGCCTTATTTTGGAACAGAATTTCGCCATGGGCGTTTGTTAAAAAGCTGGGGGCCACGTCATGTTCAAGAAACCGCATAACGGCACGCATATCGCGCCGAGAGGACGCGTTGCGCCACATGACCATGCCACGCACCAGTATGATTTGGAGCCCAAGCGCGGCCGCCACAGCCAAAAGCGCGGACTGCTCCAACGCAGAAGACGCCCAAAACGCCAGCGCAAGCGCGCCAATCGCCGCCAAGCCCAGCACCCAAACATAATTGTTAACCCGGTCCAACGCTTGCCTGCGTGCCGTGCTTTCAATACCAACGCTCACGCGTTTCTCCAATTTCAGTTCGCACGTCTCATTAGGCCATCGAAATGGTTAACGACGCCTTAAGGCGCGACACATCCATTTAACTTTATATCACAATTTTTAGGATGCTGCGCGAAACACATGGAGATAGAAGCCATCGGTGCCGTCCAAGGGCGTCGTGGACCACGTTGCCTCAGTGCTCAGATGAGGATGGCGCGCAAGGATTGCGGCGGCTTGATCCGCGTTTTCAGCAGCAAAAAGCGAACAGGTCATATACGCCAACCACCCAGCGGGAGCGAGCATTGGAACACAGTCATCAATGATCTGAGATTGCGTCGCGCAAAGCTGCTGCACCTGCTCCGGTGTGGATCGCCAGCGCGCCTCCGGCGCACGACGCCACGCACCTGAACCGCTACAGGGCACATCGCAAATGATGCCATCGAACTGGGCGTCAGGCGCCACATTTTCTGCGATCTGGATCGAGACACCGGCGCGGCGCGCGCGCTCGGGCAGGTCCTTCATACGTTTGGGGTCCACGTCATGGGCCGTGATGTCCAGATCATAGGCATCCGCGAGCGCAAGCGCCTTGCCACCACCGCCCGCGCAATAGTCCAAAATTCGCGTGTTCGGCTGCGCAGGGCAGCGCGCGACAAGCCCCTGAGATCCCGGATCTTGCAACTCAAACAGGCCAGACAAATAAGCCTCTGTCAGATGCAACCCTCTGGTACCACTGGGCAAAACCAGCGCGCCCGAGGCCGCATCGTGTGGGACGGCATCATGCCCAAGCGCATTAAGAGTCGCGACCAACCCATCGCGGGTCCCGTGGCGCAGACTGGCGCGCAGCCCGACCGGGGCGCGGTCCCGCAGGGCCTGCGCGATGCCTGTCGCATTGTCTTTGTGGTCAGCATCCAGCGCGTTCAGAGCCCACTCAGGCAGGTCCAACTGCTGGTCACGCGGAGCGTCCGACAAGACAGATGTAACATGCTCAGATGGCTCCAACGGACTGGGCGCATGGCCCTGTCCAGTAAACACTGCATCTAGGTCAGCCCCCTGCCCGCGCAGCAAGCCCAGCACCAGCGCACGGCCCGTGTCACCACCGCCCAGCCACGCGCTAGAGGCCCGCCGACGCAGCACATCAAACACGATATCACGCACTGCCGCACGGTCCTTGGACCCCGCATACCGCGCGCCGCGCGCCCAGCGCGTCAGCTGTTGCTCAGCCGGTGTGCCGGTGTTGATAGCATCGAGGATTTCAATCGCGGCCCCGTAGCGCGCGGCGGGGGTCATCGGTTACCCGCCGCTGCGATAATTGGGCGACTCGCGCGTGATTTGGACATCATGAACATGGCTTTCCTTGAGGCCGGAGCCTGTGATCCGTACAAACCCGCAGTTTTCACGCATTTCATCGACTGTCGCGCATCCGGTGTAGCCCATCGCCGCACGCAAACCGCCGACCAATTGGTGCACCACTGCGCCCGCAGACCCCTTGTAAGGAACCTGCCCTTCGATGCCTTCTGGAACCAGTTTGTCGCTGGCCGCATCCTTTTGGAAATACCGGTCCGCAGAGCCACGCGCCATTGCCCCAAGCGAGCCCATGCCCCTGTAGGACTTGAAGCTACGACCTTGGTACAAAATAACCTCGCCGGGGCTTTCGTCCGTGCCAGCAATCATCGAGCCGACCATGGCACAGGACGCGCCTGCCGCGATTGCCTTTGCAAAGTCACCCGAGAATTTGATGCCGCCATCCGCGATAACTGGGGTGTCGCCCGCCGCCGCCGCGCAATCCATGATTGCGGTCAGCTGAGGCACACCAACACCCGCCACAATCCGCGTTGTGCAAATAGAGCCCGGGCCGATCCCGACCTTGATCGCATCCGCGCCTGCACCGATCAGCGCACGCGTAGCTTCGGCCGTCGCAACATTGCCCGCAACAACTTGAACTTTGCTCGACAACTTCTTGATACGATTTACAGCGATGCCCACACCTTCGGAGTGACCATGGGCTGTATCAACCACAATCAGGTCACAGCCAGCGTCAATCAACGCCTCAGAGCGTTCAAAGCCCGCGTCCCCCACAGTCGTCGCAGCAGCGACGCGCAAACGGCCCAAGTCGTCTTTGCAGGCGTCCGGGTTGAGAACGGCCTGTTCAATATCCTTAATCGTAAGAAGCCCGGTCAAGTGACCCTCCTCATTCACGATTAGCAGTTTCTCCAACCGGCGCGCGTGCATCAAGGACCGTGCCTCGCCCAGATCAACCGGCTCACGCAGAACCGCCAGATCATCGGATGTCATCATCGCAGAGACGGGTGTCGCATCATCATGAGCAAAGCGCATGTCGCGGTTCGTCACGATGCCCAACAATTGGCCGCCCTCACCTACAACGGGGAAACCGGTGACGCGGTAACGTTCTTGCAACGCCTTAGCGTCCGCGAGCGTTTGGTTAGGCGTCAGCGTATGCGGCTTATAGACGATGCCAGAGACAAAGCGCTTCACCCGGCGGACTTCGCGCGCCTGACCATCGACGTCAAAATTACGGTGCACAACGCCCATACCGCCCGACTGAGCCATCGCAATCGCCATACGCGCCTCGGTTACGGTGTCCATCGCGGAGCTAAGCAGCGGGATGTTCAGGCTAATGGATTGCGTGACCCGCGTACGCGTGTCAGCGGTGCTCGGCAGGACGCTAGACGCACCTGGAACAAGCAGTACATCATCAAAGGTGAGAGCCTCACGAATCTTCATTCCAGTCTCCTTGGAAGGACCATCGGTTGGCAACTCCCTATTTCACGGAAGATCGAGAAGGGAAAGGCACAATCTGCGGTGTTTGCGCCGCTATTGTGCAAGGACACGACCTTTGAAATGCAAAAGACGCGTCATAGCACGAGCAGAGACCTCGCCCCTGCTCGTATTAACACTTGGCTCGCGGCATTAAGGTTTCCTTATTCAGCCTCAAGCCCGCGAAAGCCCGTTGCGACGACAAACTTCTCAGAGCTGTCCGCGCGGCTCGCGCCCGGCTTAAAGTGCTGCACCTTGGTGAAGTTCTGCTTGAGCACCTTTTGCAAGTCAGCCTCAGCCCCACCCGCAAGCACCTTGGCCACAAAGGTGCCGCCCGGCGATAGCACGTCAAATGCAAAATAGGCCGCAGCCTCGCACAGGGCCATGATGCGAATGTGATCGGTCTGTTTGTGCCCCGAAGCAGAGGCCGCCATATCAGACATCACGACGTCGGCCTGTCCGCCGAGCCATTCCTTCACCTTTTGATCCGCGTCATCCTCTAGAAAATCGAGAACGTGCAGCTCACACCCGGCAATCGGCTCAATCTCTTGCAGGTCCACGCCCAGAATAGAGCCAACCTTTTTGCCTTGTTTTTCGCCCAGCGCGTTCACTCGACGCGCCGCGATCTGACACCAGCCCCCCGGCGCACAGCCCAGGTCCACAACCCGCGCCCCCGGCACCAGAAAGCGGAATTTGTCGTCAATCTCTGATATCTTGAACGCTGCGCGCCCCCGGTACCCTTCGGCCTTGGCGCGTTGCACATAGGGGTCGTTCAGCTGACGCTCCAGCCAAAGTGTTGAGGACAGCTTGCGCCCCCGCGCCGTCTTGACCCGCACGCGCAGATCACGCTGCCCACGTCCGCTGTTGTTTTTGCCACTGCCGCTACCGCTGCCGCCAGCACCGCTTGTCTTTTTTACCATAATTCCGTGCAGCCCCTAGAAAGGGCCGTCCTCCAAAACGCCGTCTGCCGACATTTGTGCATATAGAAGCCCCTCGCGCAGACCACGGTCCGCCACGCTGAGCCGATCTGTGGGCCAAGCCCGCAAAAGTGCTTGCAAGATCGCCGCCCCTGACATGATCAGCGCCTGTCGATCCCGCCCGATGCGCGGATCATTCCGCCGGCCTGTTGGCCCCATCGCTAAGTATTCCTGAATGACCCGATCTATTTGATCCGAGGTCATACGCAACCCATCAACTTTGTTCCGGTCGTAACGTTTCAGCCCAAGGTGTGTGGCCGCCACAGTCGTGACCGTGCCTGAGGTGCCGATAATCTGAAATCCCTCACGGGCTTGATCAGCCGCGTCTTCATAGGGAGAGAATTCAGCCAGTTTTTCCTCAAAAAACCACGACATCAGAGCAAAGCGCGCGGCATCGTCACTGACGTCGTTGAACTGATCCTTGAGCGTCGCAACCCCCAAGGGGATCGAAATCCAATCCACCACTTTTGCGGCAGGGAACAAATCATTGGCAGGAAGGAACCCCGCGTGAAGCCGCATAATCGCCCGAGGGCGTTCAATCCGCGGCACACCGCTTAGGTCAATCCAAACCAGCTCGGTTGAGCCACCCCCAATATCCACGACCAGAAGCTGCTCAGTCTTGGTTGAAACCAGAGGCGCACAAGAGACAACGGCAAGACGTGCCTCCTCCTCCGGCTTGATGATCTCAAGCCGCAGGCCGGTTTCGCGCTCAACCACGTTGATAAAGTCAGCCGCGTTGGTCGCGCGACGGCACGCCTCGGTCGCGACGAGGCGCATCTGGCGCACGTCATGTTTTTGCAGCTTGCGCTTGCAAATTTTAAGCGCGCCAACCGTGCGCGCCATCGACGCCCGGCTCAGCCGCCCCGAACTTTCGAGCCCATTTCCCAGCTGAACCGACTTTGAAAAGCTATCAACCACATGTAACTGGTTGCCCTTGGGCTGCGCCACGAGCATCCGGCACGAGTTGGTGCCAAGATCCAGCGCGGCATACAGGTCCGCGGGATCGGGTTTGTCTTTGCGCGGGACGGCAGCGGGCCGCCGACGAGGCCCCTTTGGGCCCTGCGCACCGGGGTTTAAGTGCCCCGTGCCCGGCCGGGGGTGTTTCGGCGACATGAAACGCGCCTTTCATAACTGGTTACCCAATACTTACGCCCGCGAACGGGCGCGCACAAGGTATACGTCTGGGTTGTATCGCCTTGCGTCATTGTCTGGATTGCCCCCGATATTCCGGCACTGCGCTTAAACATCCGTTAATGTTTGGTCACCTATCCACAGCGCCTCATGAACATGATGAGAATTACGGGACCGCCCGGCCCTCGCACCTCATCGAAAAAACGCCTAAAACCGATGTGCGACGCATTGTTGTCGCAGGTGCGACAGGACGTGTCGAAATCAAGCACAGCGCGCGGTGCGCTAGGCCCTATCAGGGGGCAAGGGAGGATTCATCCATGCCAGACGTAACAGTAGTATTTTGGCGCGATATCCCCGCACAGGTGATTGTGGGCAAAGGCCGTCGGGGCGCCAAAGCGCAACTTCCCGAGCGGTTCGAGCAAGCGATTGACCGCGCGGCGATGAAATCAGGCGCAGCCGAGACAGATGACTACTTGGCCGAATGGCGCAAAGCTGCGCCCTACCCTGTCGAGGGCGACCCCGCCGATATCGCGACCCAAGAGGCCGCACGGTTGGACGCCGAATATGATCAAGAGCGGATCAAAACGCTGATCGCCAATGATGGCCGAGCCTGAGCGCCGGCAATGACCTGGAGGGAGAGCCTGATGGCCCTGCTGAATTTCAAACGCAAGTCTGATGCAACTCAAGGTGCCGACCTTGAGGCTATCTTGGCGGACTACTCCATCGAGGTGATGCCACGCACCGCCGAAAAGATTGAGGATTTCACCGCGCTGCTGCCCAAAGGCACGCGCGTGTACATCGCCCACATCGAGGGCACGCCCATCGACGACATGGTCGCCACCGCGCGGCGCCTGTCCGAGGCTGGCTACCCGGTGATGCCGCACTTTCCCGCACGCATCATCAAGGACGCCGATACATTGGCAGACTGGATCGCTCGCTATCAGGGCGAGGCGGGCGTAGATCAGGCGCTGCTGTTGGCCGGTGGTGTGACCACGCCCCACGGCGCCTTCGACAGTTCCATGCAACTTCTGGAAACTGGCCTGTTCGACAAAGCAGGGTTTAAGCGTCTGCATGTCGCCGGACACCCCGAAGGCAACAAAGACATCGACCCCGATGGCAGCATGAAAGCCGTAAACGAGGCGATTATGTGGAAAGCCGACTTTGCACGTGAACGCACCGATGCCGAAATGGCGATCGCAACGCAGTTCTGCTTTGAGGCTGGCCCCGTGATCAAATGGGCCGACGATCTCAAGGCTGCGGGCATGGACCTGCCGATCCACATTGGTGTCGCGGGCCCCGCCAAGCTGCAAACGCTGATCAAGTTTTCGATCGCATGTGGCGTCGGCGCGTCCCTCAAGGTTCTGCAAAAGCGGGCGATAGACGTCACCAAGCTGCTGCTGCCATACGAGCCCACAGAATTCCTGTCGGATTTGGCTGAGCACAAAGCTGCCAACCCCGACTTCAACATCACCAACGTGCATTTCTTCCCGCTTGGCGGGATAAAGACGAATGCAAATTGGGCCAAAGAAAACGGCGGCGCCTCGGGCGTTCCTGCTGCAAGCATAGGATAAGTAATGACCCGTACGGTTCTGGAATCAAAAACAAAAACAGTCGTCATGGGCTTTGACGAGCCGTTCTGCGTGATCGGTGAGCGGATTAACCCAACGGGCCGCAAGATCCTCAACGAGGAACTCGAGCGCGGCGATTTCAGCCGTGTGGAGGCCGACGCCATTGCGCAGGTTGCGGCGGGCGCAGGGGTGCTGGATGTGAACTCCGGCGCGGTGTTCTCGAACAAAATGGCCGAAGACCCCCGCTACGCGGACAACAACTTTGTTGAGCCCACGTTGATGAAGGAATTGGTTGAGCGGGTGCAGGCCGTCGTAGATGTGCCCCTGTGCATCGACAGCTCGGTTCCTGGCGCGCTGGAAAACGGTCTGGCCGCTGCCGAAGGACGCCCCCTCCTCAACTCCGTGACCGGAGAAGAAGAGCGTTTGGAATTGGTCCTGCCGCTGGTCAAAAAATACAATGTGCCTGTTGTCGCGATCTCAAACGACGATACCGGTATCTCCGAAGACCCTGAGGTCCGGTTTGCGGTCGCCAAAAAGATCGTAGAACGCGCCGCTGATTTCGGCATCCCCGCACACGATATCGTGGTGGACCCGCTTGTGATGCCAGTAGGCGCCATGGGCACCGCCGGCCTGCAAGTGTTCACCCTTGTACGTCGTTTGCGCGATGAGTTGGGCGTGAACACGACGTGTGGTGCATCCAACATCAGCTTTGGCCTGCCAAACCGTCACGGGATCAACAACGCGTTCCTGCCAATGGCGATGCAGGCGGGGATGACCTCTGCCATCATGAACCCCGTAGCCCTGCCCGTCGGCCCCAAAAAGATCGCCGAGCGCAAGGCGCTGATTGAGGCCGCCGGGATTATTTTGCCCGAAGGCATGGACGATGAGACCTTTGTGAAACTGTTCGGCATGGGGTCAACCAAACCCCGCGCTGGCAAGGAAATGGAAGCTATTCGCGCCGCCAATTTCCTGAGTGACAAAGATCCATCCGGCGCTGCTTGGATCAATTTCAACAAAGACCCAGACGCCGCACTACAAGGCGGTCGTGCTGGCCGGGCCGGTGGCGGGCGCCGCCGCCGCTCTTAAGCGACTGTTAACCCTGAGGCGGCAAACTGGGTGTATGCCTGATTTGCCCCTCATGACCCAAGATGACCAGTGGATGCACCAGATTTTTCTGGCAAAATCTGCACAAAATGGAGGAGTTGTGCGCCGCAAAGTGGCAGACGTAGAGCGAAAAGTGGGGCGAAAGACCTTTGAACTGGAAGTCCGCAGGCGCGGGTTCCATCTCATCGAAGCAGGCGGACAGTTCATCATTATCTGCACACGCGACCCCCTCCACCTCATCGTGTGACCTCGAAAAAATCTTCCAAGATTTTTCGGCCACGAAGACTTTTTTGAAAAGTCTTCTAGCGGCACACTGAATTGCATATGGCTCAAGACCCCCTTGTCGTTTTCACCCCCTCTGGCAAACGCGGCCGTTTTGCGGTTGGCACGCCTATCCTGACAGCTGCGCGGCAACTTGGTGTTGACCTTGATAGCGTCTGCGGCGGTCGTGGTATCTGCTCCAAGTGTCAAATTCAGCCAGGCTTGGGAGATTTCCCAAAGCACGGGGTCACGGTTGCCTCCGATGCGCTGTCCGAATGGAACGCGGTTGAGCAGCGTTACAAAGACAAACGCGGGTTGATTGATGGGCGTCGCTTGGGGTGTCAGGCGAAGGTTCATGGTGATGTGGTCGTGGACGTCCCACCAGAAAGCCAAGTGCACAAACAGGTTATCCGTAAATCCGCCAGCCAGCGTCCCATTACGATGGATCCGGCAACGCGGCTTTACTATATCGAGGTCGCGCAACCCGACATGGATGAACCGACCGGAGACCTTGAGCGTGTCGGCCAAGCGCTTGAAGCGCAATGGGACATCACCGGGGTTACTGCATCTTTGGGTGTCTTGCGCGCACTGCAACCCGCTTTGCGCAAAGGGCAGTGGACCGTCACGCTCGCGGTATTTCAGCCGCCCCATGGGCGCGCTGAAATTCTTGATGTCTGGCCCGGCTTTTTCGAAGGTCCTCTCTATGGTCTTGCCGTGGACCTCGGTTCAACGACAATTGCTGCGCACCTATGCGATCTGTCGGATGGGTCCGTTCTCGCCTCATCCGGGCTAATGAACCCCCAAATTCGCTTTGGCGAAGACCTCATGTCGCGGGTGTCCTACGCGATGATGAACCCCGGCGGCGATGTTGAGATGACCCGCGCCGTGCGCGAAGGGATCAATACCCTTTTTGCGGAACTCGCACGAGAAGCAGACGTTGAGCTGCGCCAAGTGGTTGAGACTGTTTTTGTCTGCAACCCGGTCATGCACCACCTTCTTCTCGGGATTGATCCCGTCGAACTGGGTCAAGCGCCCTTTGCATTGGCCACCTCTGGCAGTCTTTCGCTGCATGCGCGCGAGTTGGAGTTGAGCAACCTTAACCCCAACGCTCAGACTTATCTGCTGCCCTGTATCGCCGGACACGTCGGCGCAGACGCTGCTGCCGTGGCGTTATCAGAATCCCCCGAAACATCGGATGACTTAGTGCTCATCGTGGATGTCGGCACCAATGCTGAAATTCTTTTGGGCAACCGCTCCAAGGTTCTGGCCTGCTCGTCCCCGACGGGGCCCGCATTTGAGGGCGCCCAGATCAGCGCTGGCCAACGGGCCGCCCCCGGCGCCATTGAACGCGTTGAGATCGACCCCATCACCAAAGAGCCGCGCTTTCGTGTGATTGGCTCAGACGTGTGGTCCGACGCGCCCGAATTCGCAGAGGCCACAGCCGAGACTGGGATTACCGGGATTTGCGGCTCGGGCATCATTGAGGCCGTTGCAGAAATGCGGATGGCTGGGCTGTTGGACCCTTCAGGGTTGATCGGATCAGAGGCGCAAACCGGCACGCCACGCGCTGTCGCCACCGGTCGCACCAATGAATACCTTTTGTGGGACGGCGCCGAGGCGGGAGGGCCGCGCATCACCGTCACCCAAGGCGATATCCGGGCGATCCAGCTTGCTAAATCCGCGCTCTATGCCGGGGCGCGGCTTTTGATGGATGAGTTGGGCGTGGATACCGTGGACCGTGTCACACTGGCCGGGGCGTTTGGGGCGCATATTTCCCCCAAGCACGCGATGGTTTTGGGAATGATCCCCGACGCGCAGCTTGAAAACGTCACCAGTGCGGGAAATGCCGCGGGCCACGGCGCGCGCATGGCGCTGTGCAACGCAGGCGCCCGGGCACACATCGAGGGGCTGGTCAGCCGTATCGAAAAGATCGAAACCGCGATTGAGCCGAAATTCCAAGAGCATTTCGTCAACGCCAACGCGATCCCGCACGCAACAGACCCCTTTCCACACCTTGCCGCGATCGCACCGCTTCCTGCGACGCATTTTGGTCAGGGTGGCGAAAAGAACAGCTCTGGCCGACGCCGTCGCCGCGCCTAGTGCAACCCCACAAACAGCCAGAGCCGCGGGAAACCGAAGGCTCTGGCCGTACGGAACATTCCGCCAAGAACGACCCGCAATCACACCAAGACCGCTTGTATCCCCGCGCCGCCCGGCCTAAGTAGCCTTACGGACGCGGGTATGGTGAAAAGGTATCACGCGAGCTTCCCAAGCTTAAGTTACGAGTTCGATTCTCGTTACCCGCTCCAGTCCTTCTGAACATCGCGAACTGGTTGACCCTAGCGTCAGATGGTGCAGTTTGGCGGCCAAATGTTCTAGCGATGAGCCACCCAATGTCCCTGCCCCTCCTGACCCCACTTGATACCCCAACACTGCGCGCGCGGGGCGTGCCGGATGTGTTCAAGATCGGTCAAGCGGACCGAGTGCGATTTCATGAGTTGGACGTGCTGAACCATGTCAACAACGCCGTCTACCTCAGTTGGTTCGAAAGCTTTCGCGTGGCCTACATGCGGGACTACGGCATCGCTAATTTCGTCGCATCGGGTGAGCGTCCAGTCCTAGTGCTGCGCAACGTCGATGTGGAATACAAAGCCCCCCTGCACCTCGACGAGGAATACATCGTCGTGGGCCGGTCCCTCAGCTATCGGCGCACATCGTGGAAGATGCAATACGCCGTTGTAGCCCGTGGACAGGTCTGTGCCGTGGGGCACGCGGTGATCGTCCTGATGGAAGAAGACGCCGTGACCCGCAAAGCCCTGCCTCAGGCGTTTATCGACGTGATCGTCCAACAGGATGGCGCGGTATTTGAGGGTTAGCGTCTAGCGCACTTGGCTATGGGGCAAACGGCGGCACTGCCCCTTGGGCCCGAGCCAAAAGAGTGTCCTGTCCAAAAAACGGAAGGATCCGGGCGAACAGGCCAGGATAAAAAGCAGCCGATCTATCATCTGAGGATAGTCACGTTGGCCCAAAAGCTTAGGCCAACGTTTCATTCGAAGATGCTGCCATGGCAACACATCTGACCGCAGGTTTACCCCGAGCGGCCCGTTTTAGTCCGCCCGCCAAGCGCACAATTGCGCAAGCAAGCCTTGGGTCGAGGCATCCTTATCCCCCGCGTCGGCTCCCTCAACCAAAGGTCCCAAAGCAGTGGCCAGCTCTTTGCCCAGCTCAACACCCCATTGATCAAACGAATTGATGCCCAGCATCACCCCCTCAACGAACACGCGGTGCTCATACAGAGCGACGATCTGGCCCAACACTTCTGGGGTCAGTTGTGGATAGATCAGCGTCGTAGACGGGCGATTACCCGGGAACACACGGTGGCGGGCTTGGCGGTCTTGCTCGGGGCCCTCAAAGCCCTTGGCAGCCATGATCGCCCGCGCCTCTGCTAGGGATCGACCGCGCATCAGCGCCTCGGACTGCGCAAGGCAATTCGCGATCAGCAGCCGATGGTGATGATCCAGATCAGGCTCATGACCGCGTGCGGCGATCATAAACTCGCACGGTACCGGCGTCGTACCTTGGTGGATCAGCTGATAGAACGCATGCTGGCCGTTTGTGCCCGGCTCGCCCCACACGACGGGGCCTGTCACGCCCTCGCTATCGCTGCCGTCCATCGTGACGCGTTTGCCGTTACTCTCCATCTCAAGCTGTTGCAGGTACGCAGGCAGACGCGCGAGGCGGTTGTCATAGGGCAGCACAGCGCGCGTCGGAAATCCGCACACTTGGTGATGCCAGATACCCACAAGTGCGAGCATCACAGGCATGTTCTGCGCCAAAGGTGCGGTGCGGAAATGGTCATCCATCGCGCGTGCCCCGGTCAGCATCGCCTCAAACCGCTCTGGCCCGATGGCCAGCATCAGCGATAAGCCAATCGGACCCCACATCGAATAACGTCCGCCGACCCAATCCTCAAAACCAAACATCCGCTCAGGCGGGATGCCAAAGGCCGCGACCTTGTCATCCGCCGTGCTGAGCGCGACGAATTGTGCATCAAGGTCTGGCACATCCGCCATCCACGCCTTGGCCGTGGCCGCGTTGGTCATAGTTTCGATCGTCGTGAACGTCTTGGAGGCCACAATTACGAGCGTCGTGGCCGGATTTAGGCCGCGCGTTTTATCCGCGAAGTCCGCCCCATCCACGTTAGATACGAAATGCACGCGCGGGCCATCCGCAAAGGGCGCCAACGCAAGTGTTCCCATGGCAGGTCCAAGGTCCGAGCCGCCAATCCCGATGTTCAAAACATCTGTGATCTTGCCGCCCGCGCCGGTAAATTCGCCGCTGCGGACCTGGGCCGCGAATGCGCCCATACGGTCCAAGGTGGCGCGAATACCGGGCATGATATCGGCGCCGTCCACGTGAATTTCGGCGTCGGGGCCTGCGCGCAAGGCGGTGTGCAATACGGCGCGGCCTTCGGTGTCATTGATCGGCTGACCGTCAAACATCGCGGCACGCGCCGCGGGAACCACGGCTTCAGCCGCAGCCAAAAGGGTCGCACGCGCATCCTGCGTCATCGCAGTCTTGCGGTAGTCGAAAATGACGTCACCCTGCGAGACGGTGAAATCCCGCGCCGGATCGCTTAGCAGCGTTTGGATATCTGCGCCTGTTTCTTGCTTGGCCTGCGCAACGGCCTTCCAAAACGTGTTCATGGCGCCCAGTGAACCGTCGCGTTAGGCAGTACGACCGACACAGGCGCGGATTGTGGGCTAAGATGCTTAGCGCGTTCTAAGGCCTCGCGTTTTTCATCCCCTATAATCACGATATGTGTTTCCATTGCACCGGCCAGAACCGGGGCAGTTAGGGTGATGCGCGGCTCCGGCGCGCCGGGGGCCCGCATGGCCATCAAAGCGGGTGCACCATCACGCAGTGCGGCATCTAGTTGATCCGCGCCCGGAAACAGTGAGGCGGTGTGCATATCCGCGCCCATACCCAGCAAAAGAACCGAGATCGGCAACGCAGGCTTGAGCCCCTCAATCAGCTCGTCCAAGGCCTCTTCGGGTGTGTCGGTCTGCATATAAAGTGGCGCAATCTGGGCCGCTGCCGCGCGCCCAACACACAACCGATGCATCAACAGTGCCGTATTCGACCGAGGTGAGCTTTCGGGCACCCAACGTTCATCACTCAGCATGATCGTGACCCGCGCCCAATCCAGATCCGCAGCGCATAGGCTGTCAAAAATCGGGCCCGGCGTGGTGCCACCAGGCACACACAGCGACGCCCGATCATGGGTTTGAAGGTTCATTTCGAGCGATCCGGCAATCGTATTGGCCAGATCGAGCATCATCATGTCAGCATCGGGGTATTCGATTAGGTCTTTCATTGCTCCAACTCGCGCCAGCGGCGTCTGTCCTTGTGCATTAACATCATTGCTTCTTCTGGGCCTGTGGACCCTTGGGCATAACTACACGGCTTGTTGCCGCGTCGGGTCCAGCCATCAATTAACGGATCGGTCCACGCCCAAGCCGCCTCGACTTCGTCGCCACGCATAAACAGGGTCTGGTTGCCACGCATCACATCCATGATCAGACGCTCATAGGCATCGGGCATATCGGCGGCCTCTTCGCCCAAAGCCTCGGCGAAGGACATATCCAGAGGCACGTCCATCAAACGCATACCTCCGGGGCCGGGTTCCTTGATGGTAACTGACAGGTCGATCCCTTCGTCAGGCTGCAATCGGATACTAAGAACGTTGGCCTTGGTCCCTGCCTCTTCGCCAAAAATGCTGTGCGGTGTCGGTTTGAAATGCACCACGATCTCTGACATCCGCGCGGCCATGCGTTTGCCTGTACGCAGATAGAACGGTGTCCCCTTCCACCGCCAATTGGAAATGTGGCATTTGAGGGCGATGAAGCTTTCGGTGCGGCTGTTTGCGTTCTCAACGTCCTGTAGATACCCCGGCTCCGCACCCTCGCGGTATTGACCGCGCACGATATCGTCAGCCTCGACCGGGTCCAGCGCACGGATGACTTTGAGCTTTTCATCCCGTACTGCGTCCGGATCAAACTTCGCAGGCGGCTCCATTGCGGTCAGGCACAATAGCTGCATCAGGTGGTTTTGCACCATGTCCCGCATCGCGCCAGATTTGTCGTAATAGGCCCCGCGCCCGCCCACACCGACGGTCTCGGCCACGGTGATCTGGACGTGATCCACGTATTGCGCGTTCCACAGTGGCTCAAACAGAACGTTGCCAAAGCGCACGGCCATGAGGTTTTGAACCGTCTCTTTACCAAGGTAGTGGTCGATGCGGTAAATCTGCGACTCGTCGAAATTCGCGCTCAACTCGCGGTTCAGCGCCTTGGCTGTCGCGAGATCACGACCAAATGGTTTTTCCACAACGATACGAGCGTCTTGCCGGGCAATCTTAAAGCTGCGCAGTCGCTCTGCGATATCACCGAACAGCCCCGGACCTACGGAGAAATAGAACGCCTGTACCGTGTTGTCCCGGCACTTGGTTTTCAGTTCTTTCCAGCCCGCCTCGCCGCGTGCATCAAGGGTCACGTAGTCGATGCAATCGAGAAATCGTTTGATGCAATCCGCATCGCGCTTACGCTCGGACACAAACTCAGCGATCGCCTCAGCGACCATTGTGCGAAACCCTTCAACATCCTGTTCGGTACGGGCCGCGCCGATGATGCGCGCCTCATCGGGCATCTGCCCAGCCCAGAAACGGCGATACAAGCCCGGCAGGATTTTGCGGCGGGCCAGATCACCGGTCCCCCCAAAGATCACAAGATCGAAGGCATCGACAGGGATAACTCTTGAAACCATACTTTAGGTCTCCGCAGGTAGGAAATCGGACGCGCTCGCGTTATGTTAGCGCTAACGAGGCCGTTTTAACACGCAAAATCAATTTGTCTATACGGCATGTGTAACAGCCCGTGATCAGGGTTCAAACCTTGATTTAGACGTTGGCAGCCGGGCGCGATATCCGACCACCCCCGACCGAGGCCCCAACACCCGTTGTGCCCGGAAAGGACGTAGGCAAGCCCGCTTTGACCCGCACCGCGAGATAGGCAAACGCCTGCGCCTCAAGCATGTCGCCATCTAGATCGACGGTTTCAACGGGATTTACGGGACACGAAATATGCGCATTAAGGGCAGCCATCAACGTCGGGTTCTGCCGCCCGCCACCAGCCACCAGCACCTGCGCAGGCATCTCGGGGCAAAAGGCCAGCCCGCGGGCAACTGAGCGCCCAACAACATCAGCAAGTGTGGTCAATGCGTCCGCAAGAGGAAGTGTCGTGATTGGTTCAAGTACACGCGACAACTCATTGCGATCCAAAGACTTTGGCGGAAGATCGCCAAAGAACCGATGCTCCATGACGGCTTCTGACAGGGCAGTATAGCACCGCCCGTCAGCCGCCAAATGGCCGTCGGCGTCATAGCTTGCACCTGTGGCGCTGCGCACTAAATCATCAAGGGGCGCATTCGCGGGGCCGGTGTCAAACGCGAGCATCGCGCCAGGCGCATCCATTTGATCGCCCCGCGGATCGAGCCACGTAAGGTTCGCAACCCCCCCAAGATTGAGGAACACCAGCGGTGCAGTCGCCCCGATCCAGCGCGCACAGGCAAAGTGGAACGCAGGCGCAAGTGGCGCGCCCTGACCACCGAGGCCGACGTCGGCTGTACGAAAATCCCAAACAACAGGGGCGCCGAGCGCCTCGGCCAGGACATCACCACTGCCCGCTTGGTGCGTGCCTTGTGCACCGGGTGCGTGGGCCAGCGTCTGCCCATGAAAGCCGATCAGCTTTTCACCATGTGGTCGAAGTGCCTCTATGTGGGCGGCCTCCACGACATCTGCGGCCTCGGCAACGCCGGGATCCCCCTGCCATTTTCCCATAGCGGCGCGCAGAACAGCGCGCTCTGACTCAGTATATGGGCGGTACCTAGCTTCGCCGAATGCAAAGATCTCAGAGCCGTCCGTGAACAGTTCAGCGGTGTCCACACCATCCATCGACGTGCCCGACATGGCACCAACCGCCCAAATCCGTTCCATGGCTCTTTCCCTTGCGCGCGCTTTTGCTTATGCACACCTCACCCCAAAGATGGACCCAATTCCGATGACCTACCAGCCCAAATCCGAGTTTCTCCGCGTGATCATCGAGCGCGGCTTTCTGGCCGACTGCACCGACCTGCAAGCGTTGGATGACGCCCTGATCGCCGGCGTTGTCCCGGCCTATATCGGGTATGACGCCACGGCCGCCTCGCTTCATGTGGGGCATCTGTTGAACATCATGCTGCTGCGGTGGTTCCAGAAAACGGGCCATAAGCCGATCACCCTGATGGGGGGCGGCACGACCAAGGTGGGCGACCCTTCGTTCCGCTCAGACGAACGCCCACTGCTCGGGCCCGAGCAAATTGATGCCAACATCGCTGGCATGCAAAAGGTCTTTGCCCAGTATCTCGACTACGGCGACGCGCCCGGTCAGGCGATCATGCGCAACAATGCCGAATGGCTGGATGGGCTAAACTACCTAGAGTTTTTGCGCGACATTGGGCGGCATTTCAGCGTGAACCGGATGCTTAGCTTTGAAAGCGTTAAATCTCGGCTGGACCGCGAACAATCGCTTAGCTTTCTCGAATTCAACTACATGATCCTGCAAGCCTATGACTTCATGGAACTTAACCGCCGCTACGGTTGTTTGTTGCAGATGGGTGGGTCGGACCAGTGGGGCAATATCATTAATGGGATCGACCTGACACGCCGGGTTATCGATTCAGACGTCTACGGCCTGACAACCCCGCTTCTGACGACGAGCGACGGCAAGAAAATGGGCAAAAGCCAAGGCGGCGCGATCTGGCTAAACGGTGAAATGCTGTCTCCCTATGAGTTTTGGCAATTCTGGCGCAATACGACGGATGCAGATGTTGGCCGGTTCCTGAAGCTCTACACTGAACTGCCTGTTGACGAATGTGATCGCCTTGGCGCGCTAGAGGGATCCGAGATCAATGCAGCAAAGATCATCCTCGCCAACGAGGTCACCACCCTGTTGCACGGCGCAGAGGCCGCACAAACCGCAGAAGCAACTGCGCGCGAAGTGTTTGAAAAAGGCGGCGCGGGCGATGACCTGCCGACCTTGACCTTGTCCGCCGATGAGGTTGGTGATGGCATTTCCATCGTTCAGCTGATCACACGGTCAGGCCTTGCGGGATCGGGCAAGGAGGCCAAGCGCCTGATTTCGGGCGGTGGGGCGCAGATGAATGATGCCGCACTGACCGATCCGGGTGTTATGGTCACATCCAGTGACCTTGCGACCCCTATAAAACTAAGCGCAGGCAAAAAGCGCCACGCGCTTGTTCAGCTACAGCCTTAGATCGCTTCAGAGACTTAATCCTACGTCATTTTTTAAAGTGACGTAGGGTAATTCACCCGAATTCTGCCATATTGTATCTTTTCAGGATCGAATCTCACCGTTAGTATCAGATTTATATCTAAAGTATATCTTTCGGAATTTTGACATGAAAACAAAACAGTTCTTAGCGGCACTTTGCGCCATCACTCTGTCATTCGGGGCGTCTGCGCAGGCTTCATCCATATCAGTCGCGACCTTTGACCTGACCGCTTTTGCGTCATCAATGGGCGGAAACTTCTCACTCGAAGACTTTGAATCTTATTCTGGCGGCGCACTGAGCGGCCCCCTCACCGGGACGAGCGTTGGCACCTTTTCCAGCCTTGGCGGCGTTGGTAGCGGCTCAACGTGTCGATCGAACGGCGGCGGAACGTGCTCTGCCGATTTAGCCATTCAAGAAGATGGCATCAATGGCCAAGGCAATCTCATCCCCATCGCGGGCAGCAGATCGCTCAATTCCAATGATACGCTTGGGATCAAGTGGGACGTCAGCCGCGTGGGCAGTGCATCGTTCAACCGTTTGATCTTTGGCTTGCGTGACGGCGGTGAGTTCCAGACGCTGACAGTATCCGCTGGCGGTGAAACCGCGACATTCGGGCCTGGCGCAGGGAATGGAAACGAAAAACTGGTCGTGGTCGATTTTAGCGGATTTGTAACATCGGCCTCCGTCGAAATGCGTCACAGCGGCCTAAATGACGGCTTCACAATCGATGCGGCCACCGCCGCAGCGGTGCCACTGCCGGCAGGCGCAGTGCTGGGGATGACGGGTTTGGCAGGCCTAATGGTCATGGGTCGCAAGCGACGGCGCAAACCTAGCTAAGACTTAGCACCAGATGCAAAACGGGCGGCCCGATTGGGCCGCCCGTTCTCGTTTACATGAAACAAGTCTTACCGAGAGATCGTAACCGTCGTCATGACATCGGGGCGGCCAACAACCGCACCATTCGATCCGGTACCACGTTTGATCGCGTCCAAGACATCCAAACCGTCCGTCACTTGGCCAATGACGGTGTACTGACCATTCAAGAACGGACCGGGTTCAAACATGATAAAGAACTGCGAATTGGCGCTATCGGGGTTTTGTGCCCGTGCCATACCGACTGTGCCACGCTCATACGAAATGTCCGAGAACTCAGCGGAAATATTGGGCAAATCCGAGCCGCCACG
Source organism: Thalassobacter sp. (assembly GCF_982993085.1). NCBI lineage: Bacteria > Pseudomonadati > Pseudomonadota > Alphaproteobacteria > Rhodobacterales > Roseobacteraceae > Thalassobacter > Thalassobacter sp. Next base: position 29,741 of record NZ_CEZFMW010000006.1, read on the forward strand.
CCCCGCCATGCGCATATCTGCACCGAGTTTGCCAAATTCGACATCCCCAGTTTGCGCCATGAAACCATCAATAACGCGGTGAAACACCACGTTATCGTAGGCGCCCTGCTCAGCCAGCGTTCTGATTTGCGCCACGTGGTTGGGGGCGACCTCTTCGAGCAAATCGATAGTGATCGCGCCGTTGGCCTCCCCCTCGACTGTGATGGTCATCTCGACTGCAAGCGCGGGCGTAGCGACTGCCAACGCCAGTGCAAAAGCAAGACTACGCATCGGCATCGCTTGCGACCTTAACCGAAATCATAACATCGGGATTCGCAGGTGGCTCGCCACGGGTGATCGCATCGACATGATCCATTCCGCTGATGACCCGGCCGTAGACCGTATATTGCCGGTTAAGGAAGTGGTTGTCGTTGAAGTTAATGAAGAACTGCGAGTTTGCGCTGTCCGGGCTGGAGGAACGCGCCGCGCCTAATGTGCCACGATCGTGTGGCACGCCAGAGAATTCAGCCTTCAGGTTCGGCTTGTCGGACCCGCCGGTACCTGCGGAACGAATGTTGCCGCCTGCATCAAGGTTGCCGTGCTGCACGTCACCGGTTTGCGCCATGAAACCTTCGATCACGCGGTGAAACACCACGTTGTCATAAGCACCTTCGCGAGCCAATTCCTTCATGCGGTCGCAATGCCCGGGGGCAACGTCCGGCAACAGCTCAATGACGACCGTGCCGCCCTTGAGTTCCATCAGAATCGTGTTTTCTGGATCTTTGATATCGGCCATGTGGCTTCCTTTCCGTGTCCGTTTGGCGGGCACCCTAGGGTCCTTGGACGGAAAGGGAAAGGGGGCTTCAGGCCTCTCGGCGCAGGACCGCGCTATCGCTTGGGTACATCTGATGCAGCGCGTCTTTTACGGGCGGTGTAACAAACTTTGACACATCCCCTCCGAGCCGCGCGATTTCCTTGACCAGCTTGGAGGCAATCGCCTGATGCTCTGCCTCAGCCATCAAAAAGACTGTCTCGATGCTGTTGTCGAGTTGGCGGTTCATGCCAACCATCTGGAATTCATACTCAAAGTCCGCAACAGCCCTTAGGCCTCGAACAATCACCTGCGCCCCCACATCGCGGGCGCAATCAATCAAAAGGTTCTCAAAGGGGTGCGCGATGATCTCAACGCCGGTCTTTTTCGCCCAAAAAGCACATTCTTCCTCAACCATCGCGACGCGCTGTTCGAGTGAAAACAATGGCCCCTTGTCACGGTTGATCGCAACGCCAATGACAAGGCGATCCACCAAGGAACAGGCCCGTTTGATGATATCGATATGACCCAACGTGATCGGGTCAAAGGTGCCGGGATAAAGTCCAGTGCGCATCGGCACCTCCGGGGGTTTGTGCTGTCGTGGCCCTTAGGCAAACCTGACACGCACACAAAAAGCAAGCCTCCCGCGTACATCTGTCCCGAGATGTTGCCGTGCGGCGCGCCGAGGTCAGTGCCCCATGATCATCCCTTCAAGGGCTTCTTTTTCCATCGAAACCTCAGACAAACGCGCTTTGACGATATCACCCAGCGTGACCAAACCAACCATCTTGCCGCCATCCAACACGGGCATGTGACGGAACCGGCCGTTGGTCATTTTCTCAAGCACGCTTTGCGCATCGTCGTTCGGGGCGCAGGTCACGAGGGTTTTGGTCATCATATCCGAGACTTTCTCACTCAGACAGATCGTCCCACGGCGGCCAATTTCGCGTACGATGTCACGCTCTGACAAGATACCGGCTGCGGTCCCGTCCCCATTTGAAACCACCAATGAGCCAATTTTGCGCGACGACAGTTCAGCGGCCGCATCTGACACCAGCGCGTCGGGGGCGATGGTCAGAACATCAGTCGTGGCCTTTGATTTCAGAATTTGATGAACGAGCATCCCTAACCCTCCTGCCGTATCTTACGTGTGGATAAAGCGTGCGCGCGAGAATGGCTTCTGTCAAGGTGTGTGGTGGCGCGCAATTACAACTTAAGCGGGCAAAATGTCGTGCAATTTCGAGCAGGACACGTTTGTTGCCAAAACCTCTTTGCACCCGCCCGCCGAATTTGCCACTCAAGGCTAGGGATTTAATACTCTTGGGAGGAACGGTCATGGAAGACCTGTGTCACTACATCAATGGCGCGCGCGTTGCGGGCTCATCCGGGCGCTTTGCCGATGTCTACAATCCGGCCACGGGTGAGGTTCAGGCACGCGTGCCGCTCGCCAATGGCGAAGAAATGGCACATGCAGTCGCCGTCGCGCAGGCCGCACAGCCCAAATGGGCCGCAACCAACCCACAACGCCGCGCGCGGGTTTTGATGGCCTTTGTCGGCCTATTGCACCGCGACATGGACAAACTGGCCGAAGCGCTAAGCCGTGAGCATGGCAAAACCCTGCCCGACGCCAAAGGCGATGTGCAACGCGGGCTTGAGGTGGTCGAATACTGCATCGGCGCGCCAGAGCTGCTGAAGGGCGAATACACTACCGACGCAGGCCCCGGCATCGATATGTACTCGATGCGTCAGCCCTTGGGTGTGACCGCCGGCATCACGCCATTTAACTTCCCCGCTATGATCCCGATGTGGATGTTTGCGCCCGCCATTGCGTGCGGGAACAGCTTTATCCTTAAGCCATCCGAGCGTGACCCATCCGTGCCAATCATGTTGGCTGAACTGTTGGAAGAAGCAGGCCTGCCCAAGGGTGTGATCCAAGTCGTGAACGGCGACAAAACAGCCGTAGATGCGATTTTGGACAACGAAATCATCCAATCCGTGGGCTTTGTCGGCTCCACCCCGATTGCCGCCTATATTTATGAGCGTGGCTGTGCCAACGGCAAGCGCGTGCAGTGTTTTGGTGGTGCCAAGAACCACATGATCATCCTGCCCGACGCGGATATGGATCAAGCGGCGGATGCGTTGATTGGCGCGGGCTACGGTGCTGCTGGCGAACGCTGCATGGCGATCTCTGTCGCTGTCCCCGTGGGCGAGGAAACTGCAGACAAGCTGATCGAAAAGCTTGTACCGCGGATTGAGGCACTGAAAGTGGGCCCCTACACTTCTGGCGCAGATGTGGACTACGGCCCCGTTGTGACGGCGGCCGCAAAGGCAAACATTGAGCGGCTCGTCGAGACCGGCGTTGAGGCGGGCGCTGAACTGGTCGTGGACGGTCGCGGTTTTTCCCTTCAGGGGTATGAGGACGGGTTCTTTGTGGGTCCGCATCTGTTTGACCGCGTGACCAAGGACATGGAAATCTACCAAAAAGAGATTTTTGGCCCCGTTTTGTCCGTTGTGCGCGCGCAGAACTATGAAGAGGCCATCGGTCTTGCGATGGATCACGAGTACGGCAACGGAACCGCGATCTTCACCCGCGACGGCGACGCGGCGCGCGACTTTGCAGCGCGCATTAACGTCGGCATGGTTGGGGTGAACGTTCCGATCCCCGTGCCATTGGCCTATCACACGTTTGGTGGTTGGAAAAAATCCGTGTTTGGCGACTTGAACCAACACGGACCGGATGCGTTCAAATTCTATACACGCACCAAAACAGTCACGGCGCGCTGGCCCTCGGGTATCAAAGATGGGGCGGCTTTCTCTATTCCTGTAATGGAATAAGACGGGTCTGCGCCGCGTGATACGCGGCGCCCCGCGGGGGGACCATGTCCCCCCGCACCCCCCTTTTTGAGTATTTTGGGAACAAAGGAAGGGCAGCCTTGCAAGAAGATATCTGGTGCCGAATTGAGGGACGTGCTGGTCGAATAACGCTACAACGCCCGGACGCGTTAAATGCCCTAACGTGGGAAATGTGTCTGGCCATTGAGGCCGCCCTTGATGCATGGGCCACGGACAGCGCCGTTGACCTTGTTGTGATTGACGCCGACGGGACGCGCGCATTCTGTGCAGGTGGCGATATCGCAGAGATGTATGCCGCAGGCGTTAAGGGCGAATACGGTTACGGGCAGCGGTTCTGGGCGGATGAATACCGCATGAACGCAAAGATTTTTCACTACGCAAAGCCCGTTGTCGCGTTTTTGCAGGGGTTTACCATGGGCGGCGGCGTTGGCGTTGGGTGCCATGGCTCCCACCGCATTGTGAATGACAGCAGCCAAATTGCGATGCCCGAATGCGCGATTGGTCTTGTGCCCGATGTCGGTGGATCGTTGCTGTTGCACCTCGCGCCGGGGCGTTTGGGTGAATACCTAGGCACCACCGGGGCACGAATGGCGGCGGGAGACGCCATCTATACTGGGTTTGCAGACAGTTATGTGCCCACTGGCTGGGAGGACCTTAAGGCGGCCCTATGCGCGACCGGTGATGTGGCGGTCATTGCGGATGCGTCTGCGCCGCCGCCCGATGCGCCACTGGCAGCCGCGCAGGCTGAAATTGATGCCTTATTCAGTGGTGAGACACTGGGCGACATCGTGCGGTGCATCGCAACCGCAAAAGGCCCCTTAGCCGAGCGGGCCGCCAAGGCGCTATCGAGCAATGCACCACTAGGCATGGCCTGTGCCGTTGAGATGCTGCACCGGATGAACGATGCCACCACAATGACGGACGCGCTAAAGCTTGAGTACCGCTTTACCTACCGCGCACTTGAGCACAGCGATTTCGTCGAGGGCATTCGCGCCCAGATTATCGACAAGGATAAATCTCCCAAATGGCGCCATTCGAGCCCGGAGGCTGTTCCGGCCACCGACGTCGCCCGGATGTTGATGCCACTAGGGCCAGATGCTTTGAAACTTTAGGAGGAGGGATACTATGCAGATTGGATTTATCGGCCTGGGAAATATGGGGCACCATATGGCGCGCAACTTGGCCTCCGCGGGACACACGGTTGCGGGGTTTGACCTGAACGCGCCCTGCCCTGTGGGCGTAACAGCTGCCGCATCCGGGGCCGAGGCCGCGGAGGGTGCGGATGTCGTGATCACGATGCTGCCCAACGGCGCGATCCTGCGCGCCGTCGCGGACGAGGTCACTGCGGCGATGAAGCCGGGGGCTGTGCTGTTGGACTGTTCAACAGTGGATGTAGACAGCGCGCGAGCGGTTGCCGAGCAGGCAAAGGCCGCAGGCCTCGCGGCCCTAGATGCCCCTGTATCCGGCGGAACGGGTGGCGCGGATGCGGGCACATTGACCTTTATGGTCGGCGGCTCACAGGACGCATTTGTCACCGCACAGCCGCTGTTTGAGATCATGGGGCAAAAGGCCGTCCATTGTGGGGGTGCCGGCAATGGCCAAGCGGCCAAAATCTGCAACAACATGATTCTTGGCGTGACGATGACAGCGACCTGTGAGGCCTTTGCCTTGGCAGACAAACTGGGGCTGGACCGTCAGGCGATGTTTGACGTTGTGTCAACTTCCTCCGGATATTCGTGGTCGATGAACGCCTACTGCCCGGCCCCGGGTATTGGGCCCGATTCCCCGGCGGACAATGGCTACAAACCGGGATTCGCAGCCGAGCTGATGCTGAAAGATTTGCGGCTGAGCCAGCAAGCAGCCGAGGCCGTGGATGCTGACACACCCCTGGGCCAAGCCACCACCGCGCTGTATGAAACCTTTGTCGAAGCAGAGGACGGCGCAGGGCAGGATTTCTCAGCAATGCTGCCAAGATTTGAGCGAAAATCACGCGGTTAGCCCTAGGGCTAACCCAACCCAACCATATGATACAAAACGAAAAAGCCGCCCCGAAGGGCGGCTTTCTTACGTGACCTAAAGGTCATACAGCAGTGGCGCGGTTGACGGGGCTCGAACCCGCGACCCCCGGCGTGACAGGCCGGTACTCTAACCAACTGAGCTACAACCGCGTACTGCGTGTGGAGGGGGATAATGCTACCGCACGGGGGGGTCAATCCCTTTTTCGCGACTTTCTTTCTCTCCAGACAATATAAAGTCCTGCCCCCGCGATCAGCACCATTCCGGCCCATGTAAACGGCCCCGGAATCTCTCCAAAAACGCTCCAACCCCAGAAAACAGCGAGCGGAAGGGCCACATATTCAAACGGGGCCACAACGCCTGCTTCCGCCATCCGGTAGGCTTGTGACAGGCAATAAGCAATTGCCGCTACGTTAAGTCCAAGCGCGAGGAACACCCAGATGTCGCCGGGCGTAGGCCAGACCCATGCGCGGAGCAAAAACACCAAACTATCGTTCGTGATTCCCTCGGCGTATTGCCCCTGCCCCAGCACCGCGTAGAAAATGACACTGACCACGAGAAACATAACTTGGATATAAATCGCGAGCGCACTGGCCCGGCTGGTCACGCCCAATTTTCGGGTCATCACCTGATTGCCCGCGTAGCTGAGCGCGGCGACAAGCGGTAAGGCGTAGCTCCACCCTGGAACACCTAGGCCTTGGCCTAACAGTTCTGGCACGAACATCACCGCCACGCCTGCAAACCCCACACCCACCGCCGTCCAGCGGTGGATGCCCACCCGTTCGCCCAACACAGGAATCGAAAGAACCGTAATCAACAACGGGGCCACAAAGAACAGCGCCGACACCAACCCCAACGGCATCGCGGCGATCGCCAGAAAGAACGACATGTTCGACACAACCACCATCAAGGCGCGCGCGACGTGCTGCCAAGGCGTCGCCGTCTTCAAAAGCCGCCAGCCGCCCTCAAGCTGTAGAATGATCACTGAAAACATCAGACCGCCAAGCGAGCGCGCAAAAACGATCTGATAGAGCGCGTAGTCACCGGACAGCGCCTTGAACATCATGTCATTCAGCGTGATCAGCCCGGTACCCAGGCAGATCATCAAGATACCGATTTGATTGCGAGTTAAGTTTCCCATGCGCGCCTCCTGCGTCACCGTAGGAGCCGTGGGAGGGGAAACAAGTCTAATCGCTTGTGCCGGGCGCGCGGGGATGTCCTTGCCGCCCCGGCGATCCCGGATTGTAAGCCCCCGCAACGCATGGCAGGCTGCCGCAAAACGGGAGGGAAACATGACACAAAAAGTAGCGCTCGTGACCGGATCGGCACGTGGCATTGGCTTGGCCACGACTGCCAAGTTCTTGGAAGATGGATGGAAAGTCATCCGGGTGGATTGGGATGCGCCCGCCCTAGAAGCCTCAGCCGAGGGGTTGGGCGACGTGCATGACATCGTAGCCGACATCAGCCTTGAAGCTGACGTAAACGACCTTGTGGCCAGCGTCACGGAGTTGACGGGCGGCGGCATCAACGCCTTGGTGAACAATGCAGGCATCGCGGATTTCGGCCCGATGGAGGACACTGATTTCGCGCGCTGGCGCCGGATCATGTCGATCAATCTCGATGGGACGTTCCTGATGTCCCAAGGGTTCATCCCGCTGCTCAAGGCGCGCAAGGGTGCGATCGTGAACATCGCGTCCATCTCGGCGCTGCGGGCCTCTACGCTTCGGGTGGCCTATGGCACGTCCAAGGCCGCCGTGGCGCATTTAACCGAACAGCAAGCCGCCGAATTGGGCGAGTTTGGCGTACGCGCCAACTGCGTGGCCCCCGGCCCCGTGCGCACCAAGCTGGCAATGGCGGTCCACACACCCGAAATCATCGCGGCCTACCACGACGCAATCCCTCTCAATCGCTATGGTCACGAAGACGAACTGGCTGAGGCGATTTTCTGGCTGTGTTCGGACAAGGCCAGTTATGTGAATGGTCAAACACTGGCCGTCGATGGCGGTTTTGAGAGCACGGGCATCGGCTTACCCGCTTTGCGAGGCTAACGCGCGTATTTGAACGGAAATGAAATGGGCTGGGCTGTTACGTGACGGCCCGGCATTCTGTAGTGTTTCGGGGACCTCGCCCCCAAGCTTCGCTATTGGTGGTGGAATTGTGGACTGAGACGACTGTTGCAAAGGCTTTTTTAGACAGAACTATCGGGCCGATTTCCTAAAATTCGCTGCAAATGCTTAACTCGATATGACGCCTGTAAAGGTTGTGTTAAGCTTTGCTTGCGACAATTTGGGTATGAAATCGATCACAACCCTTGGCGCCCTCGTTGGCATAGGCATTCTTGGTGCTCTCCTGACCGCACTGGCTGTGTGGATGGTGGGCGGGCCGGTATGGGCTGTAATCCTCGGCTACATCATCGGCGGGATGACCTACATGGTTTTGGGCGGCTTGTGGATTGCACGCAGCGCGCCACCGCCCAAGGACTAATCGGCTCTGTTGTACCTCAGCAAAAGCTCTGGTTGAGCGCTCTACCGGGTCCTCTAATCCGAAGCATTGCCCAGACCACACCGCAGTCGCGCTTTCGCAACCCACCCAAAGAAGCATCCACTTCCCGACTTATGGGCGCCGCTATTGGGATTGAGAGGGAGGATCTGCAACAAGGGGCACCGAGACAGCGCGCAAGAGGTGCAGCCATGACATCCTGCGGGTCATAGATGGTCTTATCACTGTGCTTGAACGCACCAGTTAGTGGTCTGACTGGGACACATTCAGGATGCAGCCCGAGCTGATGATCATGGCCGCGTTAATGCTGCATTCCAGCCGTGGTAACGCTCGATACTCGATGTTTGGGCGAATTCCGATTTCATTCAGGTCCGATCTACGGCCCGAGAACCGACGTTTAAACCTAGCTAAAGAAAGTCCTGCAGTGGATCAGTCCACATCCCGCACGTGGCTTGGGACCCCGAGTGTTTCGATTATGCGCGTCGTTTCGCGATGGATCATCGAAATATTGCTATCTCGCACCGTGGGAAGCGTATGACGTGCCCGGCGGATGGCTTGATACTCCAACGTTGCCGTGATCAGCGCCGGTTCCGTTCCGGCCTGCGCCAGCGTTTCGCCGAACGGGTCAAGAATCCGGGAACCGCCCCAAAAAGTCAAATCTTCCTCCACCCCGGTACGGTTCGCCATGATCGATGGCAAACCATACATCGACGAGTAAAAGGCCATCGTACGCGCCCAGCCCTTGGGGTTGTCAAAATCTTCGGCAACGGCCTCGACCCCCGATGAAATCGGACAGGTCAAAAGCGTCGCCCCCTGCACACAGCTAAGGTGCACAAGTGCCGGGTTCCATGCGTCCGCACAAATCAACAGCCCCATGCGCCATTCATCCCGCATCGCCAACGTGTCGACGAAACGACCGGGCGCATAATGCTTGCCCTCATTGAGGAGACCGTAGTTGGGCAGATTGATTTTGCGGTGCAGATACAACAGCTTGCCCGCGCGCCACACCGCAGAGGTGTTGTAGAACTGCGCCGCTGGACCTTCTTCGATGAAGCCAAAGCAAATCGTCATGTCTCCGGCGTATTGCGATAGGGCTTTGAGCCGCGGATCGGCCATATTCATTGCAACATCAAGAAGCCGCAACGCCCCATAGTGCCCCGTCAGAGATAATTCCGGCATAAGCAGAAACTCGACGTCTTTCGCGCGTGCTTGGTCAATCCAATCATAGTGCTGATCGAAATTTGCATCCAAATCAGTAGGGTCAGACGCAAATTGGGCGACGCCAACGGATAACGGGCTTGAAGTGGACATGAGATCACGCGCTGCTACAGAAAGGTTGGCGGTTGAATAGCACACTCAGCTCGGGCTGATACGCATTTCACGACAGCGATTGTCGGTTTTAATGACATCCCCCAGATGTCCGATGCCACGCGTCGCCGACCATGACACCACTCTTGAAAAAGCGTTTCACGAAGGAGTCGAATAATCGGTGTTGTTACACAAGATCGTATTGAAAGTGTGTAGCCTTTTTACACCACGACTCGGTCTGCAGTGACCTGTCATTCGTCGCGCCTTCGCACACGAATCTTCCATTCGCACATCCACGATCCGCTTATCGATAAAACTGCGCATCTGTGGTATGTGAGCAAGTTAAGAGACACGCATAGGTCACAGTAAACCTGAGACCCAGAAAACAATTATCTAATATGCGGATATGGTGGGTCGTGAGAGGCTCGAACTCCCGACATCTTCGGTGTAAACGAAGCGCTCTACCAACTGAGCTAACGACCCGTTAGGCGAGGCAATACGTCAAAGATTAGGGAGGGGCAAGCCCTAACAAAGACGTTTTTGACGACCTTTTTTAACGTGATAGACAACACCCTGCCCGCCCGGCATCTCGGCCAACGCCTCAAGTGTCACATTCGGCCCATGACCTAGCGCAAGAGCGCGGATCATGCGGCTGGTGATCCCATGGGTGACCAGCACATGCGGCCCCTCAAGGCGCGCCAAAAACTGAGAGCAACGCGCCTCTAGGCCCGCAAGCGTTTCGCCACCGGGTGCCATGTCATACAGCTCCAACACGCCATCCGTCGTGACCTGCCACTCTGTCGGATCAATCAGTTCAGCGCGCAAACGGCCGGTCCACTCACCAACGCCAACTTCGCGCAGATCGGGGTCGGTGGTGATTTCGGTCACAAGGGGCCCCAGCGCGATCGCGGCTGTTTCCACCGCGCGCCCGGACGGGCTAGACAACACGCGAAAGCCGCTAAGGTCTTGGCCAGTCATGATATTGCGCTGTGCCACCGCCTGCGCCACACCAAGTTCGGTCAGCGGTGCATTTAGATGACCCTGCATTCGACCTTCACGGTTCCATGTGGTTTCTCCATGGCGCAAAACGAAAAGTTCGACTGTCATGAAGGCCCTCTCTTGCTGGCGATTGCCCGTACAAATTCGAGAAAGAATGGTGGGTGATAAGAGATTTGAACTCCTGACATCTTCGATGTGAACGAAGCGCTCTACCACTGAGCTAATCACCCTTGGACCATCGTCTAGCGAGGCTGCGGGTCGGATGCAAGGGGATGATCAGGCAAAACCGAACACCTCAGAGATGGCGTTTTGTACCGCCTGCGAAGGAGCCTTGGAGCTGATACCGCGTTGGAATCGCTCAATCTGAGCGGAAAAATGAAAGCCGCCCGCGACGAGCGCGAGCGGCTGATATTCTGTCTATAGCGAATAGGTAACTAGTGCGTTGTGGCAGTCGTCACCTTGTCGGAGGTAATCCGCGCCAATGCTGCGGCTTCTTCTGCCGCTTGATCCCATTCCACAGGCTCAGGTGCAGACACCAATGCCCGCTCAATCACCTCGGACACATGCGTGACTGGAATGATTTTAAGACCGTTTTTGACACTTTCAGGAATGTCCGCGAGGTCCTTTTCATTTTCCTCGGGGATAAGCACTGTCGTGATCCCGCCGCGCAGAGCCGCAAGGAGTTTTTCCTTGAGGCCACCGATAGGCATCGCATTCCCGCGCAAGCTAACCTCACCCGTCATTGCGATATCTTTACGTACCGGGATACCCGTCAGGACCGAGACAATGGACGTCACCATTGCCAAACCGGCTGACGGACCGTCCTTGGGCGTCGCCCCATCGGGAACGTGCACGTGGATGTCGAACGTGTCGAACATGGGCGGTTTCACACCAATCTTCGGAGCGATCGACCGGACGTAGGAAGACGCCGCATCAATCGACTCCTTCATCACATCGCCCAGCTTACCCGTGGTCTTCATCCGACCCTTACCCGGTAGCTTAAGCGCCTCAATGTGCAGTAAATCGCCCCCGACTGAGGTATAGGCCAAGCCCGTCACAACACCGATCTGATCTTTGCTTTCAGCCAAGCCATAGCGATATTTTTTCACGCCAAGGAAATCATCCAAGTTGTCCAGTGTCACCTCAACCTTGTCCGCTTCTTTGCGAACGATTTTGGTGACGGCTTTCCGGGCCAGCTTGCCGATTTCACGCTCCAGGTTCCGCACACCCGCCTCACGCGTGTAGGTGCGGATCATCTCTTGCAGCGCCTCATCGGACAGCGCGAATTCATCTTTGCGCAGGCCGTGGTTCTTAACCTGTTTTGAGATGAGATGCTGCTTGGCGATCTCGGCTTTTTCTTCTTCGGTGTACCCTGCGAGGCTGATGATCTCCATCCGGTCCAGTAGCGGTCCGGGCATGTTGTAGGAGTTCGCTGTCGTCAGGAACATCACGTTCGAAAGGTCATATTCAACCTCAAGGTAGTGATCGACAAAGGTACCGTTTTGCTCAGGGTCGAGGACCTCAAGCATGGCCGACGCCGGATCACCGCGGAAGTCCTGCCCCATCTTGTCGATTTCATCGAGCAAGATCAGCGGATTGGTGGTCTTTGCTTTTTTCAACGCTTGGATGATCTTGCCGGGCATCGATCCAATGTACGTACGGCGGTGACCGCGAATTTCGCTTTCGTCCCGTACGCCGCCAAGCGAAATCCGGATGAACTCACGCCCAGTGGCCTTTGCCACCGACTTGCCGAGCGATGTTTTACCCACGCCGGGAGGGCCAACCAGGCACAGGATTGGACCGCGCAACTTGGCGGAACGTTGCTGCACCGCGAGGTATTCCACAATGCGCTCCTTAACCTTTTCAAGGCCATAGTGATCGTTATCGAGAACATTCTGTGCGCGGTTTAGGTCTTTCTTGACGCGAGACTTCGTGCCCCATGGAATGGACAGCATCCAATCAAGGTAGTTCCGCACCACGGTCGCCTCGGCGCTCATGGGGGACATGTTCTTGAGCTTTTTTAGCTCCGCATCGGCCTTTTCTTTGGCCTCTTTGGACAGCTTTGTCTCGGCGATCCGCGCTTCCAGCTCGGCCACTTCGCCGCCGCCCTCTTCACCGTCGCCCAGCTCCTTCTGAATAGCCTTCATTTGCTCATTCAGATAGTATTCACGCTGCGTGCGCTCCATCTGGTTTTTAACGCGAGATTTGATCTTTTTCTCAACCGAGAGGACCGACATTTCGCCCTGCATCATGCCGTAGACACGCTCCAAGCGCTCAGCCACGACGAGCAGTTCAAGCAATTCCTGCTTGTCCGCAACTTCGATGCCCAAATGACCCGCCACAAGATCCACCAGTTTAGCGGGCTCCTGTGTTTCGGCCACGGCTGTTAATGCTTCTTCGGGGACGTTCTTTTTAACCTTGGCGTAACGCTCAAACTCTTCGGCCACGGAGCGCATCATCGCCTCAACGATGGCCTCATCTCCAAGCGTTTCCTCAAGCGGCGCGGCTTCGGCCTCAAAGAAGTTCTCATTCTCGATGAATTCGGTGATCTGCACGCGGCCACGGCCCTCGACCAGTACCTTTACGGTGCCATCGGGGAGTTTGAGCAATTGCAACACGTTCGCGAGAACACCGGTACGGTAAATTCCGTCACTGGTCGGGTCGTCGACCGCAGGGTCGATTTGGCTGGACAACAAGATTTGCTTGTCGTCGCGCATCACTTCTTCCAACGCGCGCACCGATTTTTCGCGCCCCACAAACAGTGGCACGATCATATGGGGGAAAACCACAACATCGCGCAGCGGCAGGACAGGGTAAGAGGTATGATCCATCTTGGTTCCTTTATGTTTCGCAAAGAGCCCCGGCCCCGCTCAGCGGCAGCAGTGGTGCTCTTCCGGTCTTGTGCCCCAATACTTGGGGTCCAACCGTTAACGCTTCAAGGACTCAGTCCCGTTACGCCTTTGTCATACTGTGCCATGCACCGCCCCGCCGCCGCAAGCGATCGAGACAGTTTTACACAACTCCTCCGCAAGTAAGCCAAGCTGACGTCACGCCAAGGGTTGAGCCATACATACGCTGGTTTTTTTGGCGTTACATTCGGCGCGGTGTGGGGCACCATCCCTATGCATCATAGGCAAACCGTCACCTAGTTCAGCACCATTCGAGCCAGCCACATTTCTTTTCAAACGTGATCGCCCTTAGCCTAGACCGGCTCAATGTCGCCCTGCGCACGTGCTGCATGAAAATTCGCCTCAAAAACAGCGAATGTGCCAGCGGCAATTGCTGCCCGCATCGCCGCCATCAGCTCCTGATAGTAATGCAGGTTATGCCACGTCAGCAGCATTGAACTAAGGATTTCTTGGGACCGGAAGACGTGGTGCAAATACGCGCGCGAGTAGTTGGAGCAAGCGGGGCACGTGCATTCGGCGTCCAATGGGCGCGGATCGTCCATGTGGCGCGCGTTCTTGATGTTGACGACACCGTGACGCGTAAACGCCTGGCCTGTACGCCCCGAACGCGATGGCAGGACACAATCAAACATGTCGATACCGCGTTTCACGGCCCCCACCAAATCGTCCGGCTTGCCCACGCCCATCAGGTAGCGAGGCTTGTCCTTGGGCAATTGCTCTGGCGCAAAATCAAGGCAAGAGAACATCGCCTCTTGCCCCTCACCCACCGCGAGCCCCCCAACGGCATACCCATCGAATTCGATCGCGCGCAGGGCTTCCGCGCTTTCGGCGCGAAGGTCTTCCTCCAACCCACCCTGCTGGATGCCGAACAGAGCGTGGCCGGGCCTGTCGCCAAAGGCATCGCGAGACCGCTTGGCCCACCGCATCGACAACTCCATGCTTTCGCGAATCCGCGCGCGGTCTGCAGGCAGCGCCGGGCATTCGTCGAAACACATCACGATGTCTGAGCCCAAAAGCCGCTGGATTTCCATTGAACGTTCGGGGGTTAGATGGTGTTTGGACCCATCAATATGAGATTTGAAGGTCACACCTTCTTCGGTAAGCTTGCGCAGTGCGCCCAAACTCATAACCTGAAAACCACCCGAGTCCGTCAAGATCGGTCGATCCCAGTTCATAAAGGTGTGCAAACCACCCAAGCGCGCCACGCGTTCTGCCGTCGGACGCAGCATCAGGTGGTACGTATTCCCTAGCAAGATATCCGCGCCGGTCGCGCGTACATTTTCAGGCATCATTGCCTTGACGGTTGCCGCAGTACCGACAGGCATAAAGGCAGGTGTGCGAATATCGCCGCGCGGCGTGTGGACAGTGCCCGTGCGCGCGCGGCCATCTGTACCTTGAAGGCTAAAAGAAAAAGTCTGTGTCATACAGCGGCGGATACGCTTGCGCGCAGACGCATGCAAGATGTGTGACCAAAACACCCGATTTTACGTCGCAGACTGCGGATATGAATTCACTGTGCACATGAATTACGGCGGCCGGTTAACCAAAATGCTACGCAGTCATGGTTAATGCACGCCTGACGTCTGGACGCCGCCGAACCTATTCCCTATATTTTCGGTAAGGAAACAAGTCGAAGGCTCATCTCTCCATGTCAGACGCTCTTGAAGGCACGCCGCTGATCGCGCCCTCTTCTACAGATCACCCGCTCTATGAAGGCATCGTGAACGCCTGCCGGTCGGTGTTCGACCCCGAGATTCCTGTCAACATCTATGACTTGGGCCTAATCTACACCATTGATATCAATGCCGAAAGCGAAGTTCGGATCATCATGTCGCTCACGGCACCGGGTTGCCCCGTGGCTGGTGAAATGCCTGGTTGGGTTGCTGATGCTGTCGCCCCCTTACCGGGCGTCAAACAGGTGGACGTTGACCTCACGTGGGAACCACAGTGGGGCATGGAAATGATGTCAGACGAGGCGCGGCTTGAATTAGGATTCATGTAAAGGCCCCTCGGGTGTATGTGGGGCCGGAGTGCACCACGCCAAACGTGATGCCGTGACATTAAGCTTGTTAGTATGTCGTTAGTGGTGGCGATCACCACGAAGCCTCAGGTGGCCTGATCAGTTGAACGCGCCACTAACTGCTGCCAAGCCTCTTGAGCCCGCATCCACTCGGGCTTATCTTGCTTTCAAAGGAGATCGCTCATGTTCGGCATTCCCGGCAATCCACCTGTATCCCTGACACCCGCCGCGGCGGGCCAAATTTCAAAGCTGATGGAGAAAGATAACTCCATGGGCTTGCGCATCGGCATCAAGAAAGGTGGCTGCGCAGGGATGGAATACACGATGGAGTACGTCTCTGAGATAGATAAGAATGACGAAGTCGTAGAGGTCGAAGGCGCGCGTGTTATGATCGCCCCTATGGCGCAGATGTTCCTGTTCGGAACCGAAATCGACTACGAAGTGAGCCTGCTTGAAGCCGGATTCAAATTTCGAAATCCCAACGTTGTAGACGCATGTGGTTGCGGCGAGTCGATCAAATTTGATGATGCATTGGCCATTGATAAGCCTTAACCATTCCTGAACATTCAGGCTCAGGAGATCCGCGCATGCCCTCTAAACTCGCTGCTGGCAATTGGAAAATGCACGGGCTCACGTCCGATTTGAACGAGCTTCGCGCCATAGCAGCGACAGCCAAGGCTTCGGATGTTCCGACACTGATATGCCCGCCAGCTACGCTGATCGCGGCGGCTGCAACACCCGGCCTGCACATCGGTGGCCAGTATTGTCACACAGCAGAGCACGGGGCCCATACCGGCGATATCTCCGCTCAGATGCTGCGGGATGCTGGCGCAACGCATGTGATTGTTGGTCACTCTGAGCGTCGCACCGATCACAATGAGACTGATGTCGACATTCAGGAACAGTCCAAAGCCGCTAAGGCCGCCGGTCTGATCTCTATTATTTGCATCGGCGAGACACTGGCGCAGCGCGAGTCGGGTGGCTTCCTTGACGTTCTGGCCACACAACTTCGCAACAGCGTGCCCGACGATGCAACCGCAGCCGACACAGTCATCGCTTACGAACCTGTTTGGGCCATCGGAACCGGGCGCGTAGCTGAAGTCGCACAAATCACCGAGGTCCACGATGCTTTGCGCGACGACTTAAGTGCGCGGTTCAGCGACGGTAAAGAGTTCACATTGCTCTATGGCGGCTCCGTCAAAGCGGCTAATGCGCATGAGATATTCAGCTGCGCGAACGTGAACGGCGCATTGGTTGGGGGAGCGTCCCTAAAGGCCGCAGATTTCTGCCCCATCATTGAGGCCCTCGCCGCGCAGTGATGCAAAGCTTCTCACAATCGCCACGTGACCCAGCTTTCGTTCAAGACCCCTACTCGTTCTATGCAAGCATGCGGTCAGCCGAATCTTTGGTCTACTGGCAAGACTACGGCATTGTTTGCGCCACGGATTACCCGACCATAGACGCCATATTGCGCGATCGCCAATTTGGGCGCGCACCAATAGAGCGAACGCCAGTTCCGCCACACCTTGAGCCCTTCTATGCGGTAGAAGCACACTCGATGCTAGAACTTGAGCCGCCCGACCATACCCGGCTGCGCGGTGCCGTATTGCGTGCATTCACGAACAGACGCATTGAAACGCTGCGTCCCGAAATCGACGCGCTATGCGATGAACTCATTGATGTCTTTCCGCACGAACCGTTTGATCTACTCGAATACTACGGGCGTCCGCTTCCTGCGCGTATCATCGCCCGTTTCTTAGGTGTCCCCGAAGGCGACTGGCGGCGTCTCGTGCAATGGTCCAACAGCATGGTCGCGATGTATAGATCCAATCGCACACGTACCGAGGAACATATTGCAGCGGCCGCTGCACAAAGCTTCTCTGACTACATCAAAATTCAAATTGAGGCTAAACGGCAAAATCCTGATGACAGTCTAATCTCAACTCTGTTGACGGCACACACCGCAGAAAAGCTTAGCGAGGCTGAGGTGATCAGTACCTGTATTTTGATACTTAATGCAGGACATGAAGCGACTGTTCATACACTTGGGAATACGGTTAAGGCGCTCTTGGAGCGTGAGATAGTACCGCGCGTAGACGAAGCCTTTAGTAATGAAATCCTACGGTTTGACCCACCGCTGCATCTGTTTGAACGGATCGCCTATGAAAGCGTAGAAATCGCGGGCCATAGGTTTAAGCCCGGTGATCGGGTCGCGCTTTTGCTGGCATCTGGCAACCGTGACGCCAAAGTCTTTGAAAACCCAGACGTATTTCAGCCAGATAGAACTGGGCCGAAACCGTTAAGCTTCGGGGCTGGCATTCACTTTTGCATTGGCGCTCCGCTTGCTCGCCTCGAACTTGAGATCTCGCTCAAACGCCTGTGGGACCGGAAGCCTAAGTTGCAGCTGCTTGGCACGCCGCGATACGCTGACATTTACCATTTTCATGGATTAGAAAGCCTGCGCGTCACGACTTAAACCTACTCGGCCGCCAGGGAACGCTTTTGCAAAAGTGGTTTGAGGTAGTGACCAGTATGGCTTTCGGGGATTTCTGCAATTTTTTGCGGCGAGCCCTCAGCCACGATACGCCCACCGCCATCGCCACCCTCAGGTCCGATGTCGATGATATGATCAGCGGTCTTTACCACATCAAGATTATGCTCAATCACCACGACTGAGTTCCCTTGATCCACAAGTTCATGCAAGACTTCCAACAACTTACGTACATCCTCAAAGTGCAAACCTGTGGTCGGTTCGTCCAGAATATACAGCGTGCGTCCCGTTGAGCGTTTACTTAATTCCTTCGAAAGTTTAACCCGCTGCGCCTCACCACCCGACAAGGTGGTCGCCTGCTGGCCGACTTTGATGTAGCCAAGACCAACACGCATGAGCGCGTCCATCTTTTCACGAATGGACGGGACCGCCTGAAAGAACGTCTGAGCATCTTCTACAGTCATGTCCAACACGTCAGCAATGGACTTACCCTTGAACTTGATCTCAAGTGTTTCACGGTTGTAGCGCTGCCCCTTGCAAGTCTCGCACTCCACGTAAACATCTGGCAAGAAATGCATTTCTATCTTGATGACGCCGTCGCCTTGGCACGCTTCACATCGCCCGCCTTTGACGTTGAACGAGAAACGGCCAGGTTTGTAGCCGCGTGTTTTGGCCTCTGGCAGGCCCGCAAACCAATCCCGGATCGGTGTAAAAGCACCAGTGTAGGTCGCTGGATTTGACCGTGGTGTGCGCCCGATTGGGCGTTGGTCAATGTCGATCACCTTATCAAGATGTTCCAGCCCTTTGATCGTCTCACACGGCGCTGGCGTTTGGCGCGCACCGTTCAACTTCATTGAAGCAGTCTTAAACAGCGTTTCAATAGTTAGGGTCGATTTCCCACCTCCCGACACACCAGTGACGCACACAAATTGACCAAGTGGAAAATCGACAGTCACGTTTTGAAGGTTATTGCCGGTCGCTTTGACGACCGTCAGCTTCTTCTTGCCCTTCTTACGGCGTGTTGCCGGCACCGCAATTTCGCGGCGCCCACTTAGATACGCTCCAGTAATAGAGGTTTCATGGGCTTCGATCTCGCTTGGTGTGCCGTGAGCAACTACCTGGCCTCCGTGCACACCCGCCCCCGGTCCAATGTCGAACACGTAGTCGGCTTCGCGAACGGCTTCTTCATCGTGCTCAACAACGATCACCGTGTTGCCCTGATCCCGCAGGTTTTTCAGCGTTCCGAGCAGACGATCATTGTCTCGCTGGTGCAAGCCGATGGACGGCTCGTCCAGCACATAGAGCACCCCCGTCAGCCCCGAGCCGATCTGGCTTGCCAATCGAATACGCTGACTTTCACCACCAGACAGCGTACCACTTGAACGGCTCAGCGTAAGATACTCTAGACCCACGTTATTTAGAAATCCGAGACGCTCGGCAATCTCCTTCAAAATCGCCTTTGCGATCTCATTGTTCTGCACACTCAGATGCTCTGGTGCGGACAATATCCAGTCAAAGGCTTCGCGGATCGACATCTGCACAACTTGGCCAACGTGCACGCCTGCAATTTTCACTGCCAACGCTTCAGGCCGAAGCCGGTATCCTCCGCATGCGCCACAGGAGCGGTTGTTTTGATAGCGCTCAAACTCTTCTCTGATCCAAGCGGAATCCGTCTCGCGGTAGCGGCGCTCCATGTTTGGAATGACGCCCTCAAATACGCGCTGAACTTGGTAAATGCGCCCGCCTTCGTCATAGCGGAAGTTAATCTCTTGCTCACCCGAACCGCGAAGGAAAACCTGCTGAACCTCTTGCGGCAAATCCTTCCAGGCTTTCTTTTTGTCGAAGCCAAAATGGGCAGCGATGGCGTCGATTGTTTGCAAGAAATACGGGCTTTTGCCCTTGTTCCACGGAGCCAACGCACCGTTGGCAAGCGAAAGGGTTACATCGGGAACAACGAGGCGTTCGTCAAAAAACAGCTCATGCCCAAGCCCATCACACTTGGGACATGCCCCGAAAGGGGCGTTAAAGGAAAACAAACGCGGCTCAATCTCGGGGATCGTAAACCCGGATACGGGACAGGCGAATTTTTCGGAAAACGTGATGCGGTCCGGGTCGCCTTCTTTGGGCGCGGTTTCAAGAATTGCGATCCCATCCGCCAGATCTAAAGCCGTGCGAAAACTGTCTGCTAACCGCGTTTCAACGCCTTCGCGCACCACGATCCGGTCAACCACCACATCAATATCGTGACGAAATTTCTTATCAAGCGTCGGGGGTTCATCAAGGTCATAGAACACGCCATCGACCTTAACCCTCTGGAAACCTTGCTTACGCAGTTCAAGGAATTCCTTACGATATTCCCCTTTTCGATCCCGGATGATTGGCGCGAGCAGATAGCCCCGCGTGCCTTCCTCCATGGCCATAACCCGGTCTACCATGTCTTGGACCTGCTGGGCCTCAATCGGTTCGCCAGTGGCCGGGCTAAACGGGGTCCCGGCCCGGGCAAACAGCAGCCGCATGTAGTCATAAATCTCGGTCACGGTCCCCACGGTAGAGCGCGGATTTTTCGAGGTCGTCTTTTGTTCAATTGAAATCGCAGGGCTCAAACCTGAGATATGATCAACATCAGGTTTTTGCATCATATCAAGGAATTGCCGCGCATATGCGCTGAGGCTCTCGACATAACGCCGCTGCCCCTCGGCATAGATCGTATCAAAGGCCAATGACGACTTACCAGAGCCAGACAGCCCCGTGATCACCACCAGCTTGTCGCGGGGGATATCTACGTCGATGCTCTTGAGGTTATGCTCGCGCGCGCCGCGCACCTCGATGTTTTTCAGCTCTGCCATGATATCCTCAT
The DNA here is from genome assembly GCF_982993085.1 of Thalassobacter sp. Taxonomy (NCBI): domain Bacteria; kingdom Pseudomonadati; phylum Pseudomonadota; class Alphaproteobacteria; order Rhodobacterales; family Roseobacteraceae; genus Thalassobacter; species Thalassobacter sp. The sequence continues at coordinate 50,483 of NZ_CEZFMW010000006.1, forward strand.
CCGTTCACAGGACACTATCTAAGTGGATTGCGGCTACTCTCAAACCAAATTTTGGAACATTAGCGGAACATTTACCAGTTATCTTTTAAGGTCCCCTAAGGAGCGGCCAATTAGCAGCAAAACACCCGCTCCCGCGAGGCAAAACCCCGCAAGCCCGAGTAGAATGCCGGGCAATCCAAAGCTAGCCAGAAGGCCAGCAAATATCGGGGTGCCCGAAACGGTACCCAAATTCCCTAGCTGAGCGATCGCGCCCGTTGAGCGGGTGCGATCCGCCAGCTCCGCGTTGAAAAAAGGTATCGCAGCAAACGACGCACCCGGCACCAAACCAAGAAAGAAGAACGCTATGTCCGGGGTAAGTGGGATGCCAAGGCCGATGCCGACACTTGCCACGGCGCCACCCAAAAAGCCAACGGTGGCAACCCGATCAGGTGCAATGCTGCGACACACGTAGCCCGCCAAAAGGGTCGAGCATAGGCTGACCAGCGGCAACCTGACGAACAAATCTGGCCGCTCTAGCGCGAGGGGCAAATAGGTCAGCAACGCGATATAGGTTACCGTATAGAAAACAAACCCAACCCCCGGCGCCACGATAGGCAGCGAGGTATAGATGTCCCGGTGCAACCGGATGATATTTAACGAAAGTGCCGCGCGATCTGTGCAGGGCAATTGGCCCCACAACACTACCAAAAGGACCAAAAAACCAATCCCATGCGCCCGCAACACCAGCGGCAGGCCACCCCATTCCAACAGCGTCGGCACAATCAACGCCGACAGCGCGAAGGACAGGCCAAAAAACATTGCCCAGATCGACATCACAACGGGCCGGTCGCGGTCTGTCGCAATCATCGCCATAATGGGCGGTGCCGCGACGACCAGCGTCAGGTGGGGGACCCCTTCCAGCAGGCGCAAAGCCGCGTAAATCTCGGCTGGCGGCAGAAACGACTGCACCAATGACACCGCCGCGCTCATCACAAGCCCGATAAGCAAACTGGTCCGGGGCGAAAGCCACGCCACAATCGCGCCCGCCGCCGCCCCGCAAAACAAGCCGACCAAGCCCACCAACGAAACGAACAGCGCAACCCCCGTGAGGGAGCGATCAAACACCATCGCATGTTCGCTAAGCGTCAGCGAGACTTTGCCGAATTGCGCGGCGGCAAACATACCCATGATAAAAAGAAGGGCCACAAGGCCCCATCGCGTGCGTTCCATCCCCGTTGATTGAACCATGCCCTGTCACACCGCAAGGCCCCAAAACGCAAACAGCGCCCCGATCGGGGGCGCTGCAAGGCATCGTTAATCGCGACGCGGCTTACATGTGAATGACTTTGTCATACGCGTCCAAAACGGATTCGTGCATCATCTCCGACAGCGTCGGGTGCGGGAACACGGTTTCCATCAGGTCGGCCTCGGTCGTTTCCAGTTTGCGGCCTACGACGTAGCCTTGGATCATTTCGGTCACCTCAGCCCCAACCATATGCGCGCCCAGCAGTTCGCCGGTTTTGGCGTCAAAGATGGTTTTGACCATGCCTTCGGTCTCGCCCAACGCAATGGCTTTGCCGTTGCCGATGAACGGGAAACGACCAACCTTGATGTCGAAACCCAGTTCCTTGGCCTTGGCTTCGGTGTAGCCCACCGAGGCCACCTGCGGGTGGCAATAAGTGCAGCCCGCGATCTCTTCGGGCTTAATTGGGTGCGGATTGCCTTTGCCCGCAACCAGTTCGGCCACCATGACCCCCTCGTGCGAGGCTTTGTGTGCCAACCAAGGTGCGCCTGCGATGTCACCAATCGCGTAAAGCCCCTCCACCCCGGTCCGGCAATAGGGATCCGTCACAACATGGCTACGGTCGATCTTGACGCCCAATTCCTCAAGGCCAAGGCCCTCAACGTTGCCCACGATACCGACGGCAGAAATGACGGTGTCGAACTCATGCGTCTCGACCTTGCCACCTGTCTCGATATGCGCGGTGACCTTGCCCTTGGCGCGATCAAGCTTTTTGACCATGGCTTTTTCCATGATCTTCATACCCTGTTTGACAAATGACTTCTTGGCAAAGGCCGAGATCTCGGCGTCTTCGACGGGCAGGACGCGGTCCATCACCTCAACCACAGTCGTATCGGCACCCAACGTATTGTAGAAGCTCGCGAATTCGATACCGATCGCGCCGGAGCCGATCACAAGCAGCTTTTTGGGCATGCGGGGTGGCGTGAGGGCGGTTTTGTAGGTCCAGACCAGATCGCCATCAGCCTCAAGCCCGGGCAGTTCACGCGCACGCGCGCCAGTGGCAAGGATGATCGCCTTTGCGCTCAGGTCTTCGGTGCCGCCTTCGGTTTTGACTGACACTTTACCTTTGCCCGCGATCCGCGCCTCGCCCATGATGACGGTGATCTTGTTCTTTTTCATCAGATGCCCGATGCCACCGGACAATTGCCCAGCCACTTGGCGGGACCGTTTGACCACGGCATCCAGATCGTAATCGATACCTGTCGCCTTCAACCCGAACTCCTTGGCGCGGTGCATCAGGTGAAACACCTCCGATGAACGCAACATCGCTTTGGTCGGGATACAGCCCCAGTTGAGGCAGATGCCACCAAGGTGCTCGCGCTCAACCACGGCCACATTCAGCCCCAGTTGCGCCCCACGGATCGCGGCCACATAGCCACCGGGGCCTGCACCAATTACGACCATATCAAAGCTTTTCGCCGCCATCAGATTCTCCAATTCGAAATTTAGTTTACCCTTAAACTAAATTTAAATCGAACGTCACCCGCGCGAATGGTCGCAATAGCAGTTAAGTGCCTATGCCGCATCCGCCGCGAGGGTTTCGACAAACGCGCCGTACCCGCCAGCCGTCATAAACGCATCCTCTTGTGCGGTCCCTGACCGCCCCAAGGCTTTGTTCCGAAATGGGAACCGACCAAATTGGCGTATAATTTCACGATGCGCTCGTGCATGCAGCAGGCTTTGCTCGCTCTCAAAGCGGGTCGCGATCAACCGCACAGCTCGGTCCTGATCGCTCAGACATTCTGAGTGTTCAAGCGGCAGATAGAAAAACTGACGTGCTGCGCCTTCGACTTGCAGGTCAAAACCCCGCTCAATCGCTTTTTTCGCCACGGCCCGCGCTTGGGTATCGGTAGCAAAGGCTGTCGCCTCGCCTCGGAACATATTGCGTGAAAACTGATCCGTCAGGATCAAGAACGCCAGCGCTCCTCGCGGCGACAAGGCCCAAGCCTCTAACCCGCCACTGCGCGCCTCATCCCAAAGCCCCTGAAATCGCGTAGATATCTCAGCATCCACCTCTGGTGTGCTTTGGTACCAGTCCTTCTCGCTGCAGGTCTCCAACCAGAATTCCAACACCTCTTCAAATCGGTCCATGACCGGTCCTCCCCTAGCCTTATCCCCCACCAGGCCCTTTCACCTTGCCCAATTCATTGGCATTGCGCAAGAAATTCACGCGGCAGTGTCTTCGGCATTTTCTTCTGCCTGTTCTTCCCAGCCTTCGACCACGGCTTCCATGGTGACGGCTGTTGATGCTGGTGACATCGGCGTCATCGAAACGATTTCGTAATTTTCATCATCACCAGGCATTGCACGTTGGGTCATCCGCCACGCCGCATAGATCGCAAGTGCGCCCAGCTGGATCGCGAGATACAGAAAGAACCCAGAAGGGCCGATCGTTTCCATCAAATACCCGGTAATCAGCGGCCCGGTGATGGCGCCAAGACCGTTGATGAACAACAGCTGACCTGAGGCCGCGGCCATGTCCTCTGGGTTGAGATAATCGTTGGTATACGCAAGCAACAGAGCATAGAGCGGGTTCGCCATCCCGCCGATGAAGAAGGACGTAATCAGCAGGCCGGTAAACCCGCCCAACCCGAAAGCCGTTGGCGCACAGGCAAACAACCCAATCACCGCGAGGATCAGGATCAGGCTCCGCCGATCCATCCGGTCCGAAATCCAGCCAATCGGGAATTGCAGCAGCATCCCGCCCAAGTAGATCGCCGCGATGAACGTCGCAATTTCACCCGAGGATAGCTTGATCGAAGCGCCATAAACCGCCGACATGCCAAACAGCGCCGAAAAGATACCGCCCAATAGGAAAATGCCCACGCACCCCAATGGCGACACCGCATAGATTTCACGAAAAGACATCGGCTTGGTCGCCTCAAACGGCGGCACCGGAGAAATCGTCAGCAAAATCGGCGCGAACGCGATCGAAACCAACACCGACGGCAGGATGAACAGCACCCAGCCCCCCGCGTCGCCCAGCGCAAACAGAGCTTGCGCCGCGACAATGCCCAGCATTTGCACGATCAAATACAGCGATAGCGCTTGGCCCCGCGTCGCGTTGGTCGTCGAATTGTTCAGCCAGCTTTCGGCGGTGATGTAGACGCCGCAAAAACAGAACCCCACCGCGATGCGCAAAATAGTCCAACTAATCGGGTCGGTGAATACAGGAAACAGGATCAGACACGCCGAGATGAATGAGCCCAGAGCCGCGAACACTCGCACGTGACCCACCCGGCGGATCATCTCGGGCACGGCCTTGGAGCCCAGCAAAAAACCCAAGAAATAGCCTGACATCACAATCGACATCGCCGTAGTGGAGAACCCTTCGATGTTGCCCCGCACGCCCAAAAGTGTGCCTTGAAGGCCGTTTCCGACCATCAACAGCATCATTCCGAGCATCAAGGCCCAAGTTCCGCGCATCACTTCAACCATCGCCACAGCTCCTTAAGCGCGGGGGTACACCCGTTTTGTCTCGCAGGGCATAGATAGGGATTCTGTCTTGCGTGCGACACACTGAGGTCGGATTTACCGACCCCTAGACACCTTGTGCGGCGGTGCGCGGGGGGATCAACAGCGAACTGTCACCGTACGAGAAAAAGCGGTATTGTTCTGCTAGGGCGTGATCATAGATGCGCATAATATGCTCGTGCCCCATTAAGGCCGCGACCAACATCATCAGCGTCGATTTGGGCAGGTGAAAGTTGGTCATCAGCGCATCGGTTATTTTCCACTGATAGCCGGGATAGATAAAGATATCCGTCGCCCCCTCCCATGCCGAAAGGGTTCCGTCCTCTGCCGCGGCACTCTCTAGCAGGCGCAGGGCCGTGGTCCCAACCGGGATGATCCGCCCACCGGCCGCGCGGGTTTCATTAATTTGGGCGGCGGCCTCGGGGGTGATATTGCCCCGCTCGGCGTGCATTTTGTGCGTGGTCACGTCATCAACCTTGACCGGTAGGAACGTGCCCGCCCCAACGTGCAGCGTAACTTCGGTAAAGGTAACACCGTGATCACGCAGGGTTTGCAGCAATTCGGCATCAAAATGCAGTGAGGCCGTAGGTGCAGCCACCGCACCAGAATGGCGCGCAAACACGGTTTGATAGTCATCCATGTCTTGGGCATCAGCAGCCCGCTTGGCCGCGATATAGGGGGGCAGCGGCATGGCACCGGCGGCATTTAGGGCCGCATCAAAATCATCACCTGTGCAGTTGAATTGCAGCACCACGTCGCTCTCGCGGCGCGAGACAACTTGCGCCTCAAGCGCGTCAGAAAACACCACGCGGTCGCCATCGACCAGCTTGCGCAGGGGCTTGGCCAGCGCCGACCAGTGGCCCTCAGAGTTTGGTTCCAGCAAGGTAATTTCGACCTTGGCTTCCACCGGACCTTGGGCACTGTTGCGTGGGCGCACGCCGTTTAGCCGCGCGGGCAGCACCTTGGTGTTGTTCAACACCAGCCGATCACCCGGGCGCAGCCAGTTGGGCAAATCGGTGACTCGCTGATCGTGCAACGCCCCACCGTTCGACACCAACAGCCGCGCAGAGGACCGAGGTCGCGCAGGCCGCGTCGCAATACGCCCCTCAGGAAGGTCGAAATCAAAGTCTGACAGCTGCATGGAAGGCCCCGTAATTGGTCGTCGCTATTGTGTCGGTGCAGGTGGGGCCCGGCGAAAGACCTCTCGGAAAAGGCCCGGCGTCAGAACCGACAACGGGTTGACCCGTACCTGCGGCGCACTTGCCAGGCCACTTAACGCATAACTGATGCCAATCAAACCCTCGTCGCGCGGGGCAAACAGCCCACCGAACAGGTCGTTCACCAAATAAAACGGCGACACCACGCCTTGCATATCCAGCACGCGTGACGTCAGCCCGTACGTCCCATCCAATGTCAGCCCAAGCGACGGGCCGAACGCCGCCCCGCGCATCACACGCACCGCGCCCGGTTCCAGTTCAAAATCCGCCTCAACGGTTGAGAAAAACAACCCCTCGCCGCCCAATTGCTCCAACAATCCAACGACTGAAACAGCGGACAGCAAAGAGGCCAGCGCGGGCGCATCACGAACCCGCATGTCCTCTATGTCCAATCGCCCAGTGTACCGACCCTGCCCAGCGCGGGGCACGAGCCTTAGGTCAAAACTGCCGCCGTTGCCGTTGCGAAACACCCCAGCCGAGGCCAGCGTCGCACCTGCATTATCCCCCCGAATACGCACCGCAGTCCCCTGCGCCGAGGGCACCAACGTACCCGCAATTGGCGCACCACCATTCAAAAGAGCAGTAAACCGCCCGTTGGTGCCGCCCTGGGTCGACACCTCAGCCGACACATTATTCAAAACGATCCCATCCGAAATCGTGATGGCATCCAGCGCAATTTTTAGGGGCACGGTTTGTCCGCCCGCCGGGGCGCGTGCCCCAGTGTCAAAATCCACGTGGCGCAGATCAGCCGAGCCTGATGTAACCGCAACGCTGGGCGCGCGGCTTGGTCCTCGCCCACGGATATCAGCGGTTGCGTTGAGCCAGCTGCCCACCTGTAGCCGGGAAAGTAGTGCACGCTCCAACGCGCCACCCTCGGTCAAGGTAATCGCGCCTTCAACCGCCAAGTCGGGCGCTGTAATCGACATCACCGGCACCCCTACGGGCTGCTGATCTGTTGCGATCTCAAGCCGCAACTCGCCCTCTGTTTCTGTCGCCTTGCGCCAGCTGAGCGCCGGGATGGACGCGCCCAATCCCTCTAGCGAAGACCGAAGCCGCAGCCGTTGAGGGCGCTGCGGATCTAACGACATCTCAAAATCAGCTGGTGCCTGCCCCAACAGGCCAAACCCAGCCAAATCGATGCCAAACGCGCCCAACGTTTCGGGGGAGATCGCGAACCGGCCCGTTACCATCCCGGGCCCTGGTGTCGCACCTTTCGATCGCGGCAAGGGCTGGCGCCACGTTGCGCGCAACGGCACGGCGTCCAATACCAATGGTCCACGCACCTCAACCGCTTCGGGCGTCACCCGCAGATCCAACTCCGAACTCGTGATCTCGCGCCCCGGCACCAGCGCGTCACTCGACACATCGGTCAACACGCCATCAAAGGCATACTCTAATTGCTCCAACGGGACGCCCTTAACCAACGGCACCCGCAACCAACCTTGAACCGACGCTTGCCCTTGCACAAAATCAGCCGACCTCTTGGCACGCTCCAACACCGATAGCGGTTTGTTATCTAGCACCGACAAGACTGCAGGGATCGGGCCAGAGATCATCAAATCAACCTCACCCACCGCAGGTTTGATCCGCGTATTGGGCACGGTGAAACTGGTTCCCCCGATGTCCACATCGCCCAAAGGCCCGGCTGCCACCCGGGCGGCATCAATGCGCACCGAAAACCTGTTGTCGTGAAAATTGGCAATGCCGGATGCGTCTTGGGCCACAGGCATGTCCCGTAAATAGCGCGCAGATGCGCCCTCAAACCCGAAGCCCCCAGTCATCGCCGGACGCGACTTGTCTGCGTCTTTGCGCACCGCCGCCGCGAAATTCGTGATCGTCCCGCCCAAGATATTCTCAGTGACCCATGTCCGCGTTTTTTGCGCCACCGCATCGGGCCACAGCGAGGTCACTGTGCCAGCGGCAATCTGGTCTGCGGAAAGCGACAGGTTTGCGGCAATCGCGCCCGGCTCGGGCACCCAAACCTGACCACTGGCACGTGCCACGGCCGGGCCTGCGGCCACCATCGCCTGCCCGATCTCAAACCGCAGGGGGGCCATGTGCAACCGCCCCTCCAATACGCCCGTGTCAAAGGCTGCGGGGCTGGGCAAAACACCCTCTGGATCCACGACAATATCTGACAGGGCCAATTGCACCACCAGCGGATCGCTTAGGGTGTCGCCCGCAAGGATTTGGCCTTTGGCCGTCACGGTCGCTTGGGGCGCGCGGACTTCCGCCCTGCGGATCTCAAGCCTGCGCGCGGCCGGGTCCAACAGGACCTCAAGCGTCGCGAGATCAAATGCGGCCCCCTCCCAACCGGGGATCACACCATTTTCGAGCGCAACCCGGGCCTCAAGCGGCGATAGGGTACCGTCTTCGCGCACCTCACCCACGGCCCACATATCGACCCCAGCCTGCAAAACCGACAGAACGTCGACGCGCCCCGTAGCGTCCTGCGCCGTATCCGCGTCGACGTTGAACACCATGCGTAGGTCATCGCTGCGCCCGCCAATCATCCGCAGGTCAAGGCCCGCCCCCGCCCCCGGTGTCCGGCTGAGCGCGAGGCGGAATGTACCGGGTGCGGCCCCGCCCCGCGCGCGGGACAAATCCGCCGCCATCACCAACTCGGTGCTACGTCCACCCCGGCGCAACGTCACGGCTCCCTCGCTCAGCGACAATCGCCGTCCAGACACCACATCGGACAGCACAACGCGCAACGCATCGGCCTCAATACTGTTAAGCTGGGCTGCCAACGGGTGTTCCAGCACCGCGTCCACGGCCCCCAACACCTCAGCCCAAGTGGCGGGCAGTTGCGCAATCGTTTCCGCGTCGCGCCCAAAGCCTAGATCAAATTGCCCATCCTCTGCCCGCGTTAGGCGCAAAACACCTCCCGCGACGCGCACGTGGCGCACCTGTAGCAACCCTTGCGACAGTCCGGCCAAGTTGAACTCTAGGCTCAGTTTAGGCAGACGCACCCGGTCCGAAAGCGCGCGACGCTCCAACCGAGCATCAAGGACATCAACGATGATCGCCCGGTCCCGAAAATCCAGCCCGATGCCCAATTGCTCAAGCCGCACCCGGTCACCCTCAGGCACCTGCGCATTGAGCCGCGCCTCAACCCGCTCGACCACCCAGGTAGGCACCGTCAGTACCCGATAATTGGCTACAAAAACCAGTGCGATCACCGCGATCAAGGGCAAAACGATCGCGAACTCGATCAGCCGCACGGCCAACACCTTACGCTTGCGGCCACGCACGCGCTTGGCGCGCGTTGGGGTCGGTTCACTATCGGGGGGCAGATCGGTGCCGCGCGCCATTGAATGGTCTCTCCTGTCGCGCGGATTTGCGCGCATCG